>JAJAZO010000042.1 GCA_026785745.1 Chitinophagaceae bacterium
AGAAGGCATTGGCCAAAGACATCATTTCTGATGATGCGTCATTTGTGAAGGCATTGACGAGGGAAGATGTAGAATATTTGTTTAGCTAGCAGAGTTTTATGTTATGGGGCTATGGGAGTTAAAAATAATTTGTAAATTTAGATATGCTTTTACAGTTAGATAATACAAACCCGGAGAGTATCAATAAACTTTTGTCTTTTGCAAAGGAGAACTACTTGCAATTATCATTAGTGGATGATGTTGATGGAAATTATTTTCTTCCGGGTAAGCCATTAACAGCACCACAACTGGAGCAATTGATTGACAGCAGCCGTAAAAGCGGTGTATTATCATTAAAAGAGGCTCATCAGATTATCCGGAATAATTATCATGCAGGTTAATTATACAATGGATGCCCTGGCATCATTAATCCAATTAGTAAATTTTATAGAAAGTAAAAACACACCAGGTGCGGGACTTCGCTGGCTTGACAAGTATGAGGCATTTCTTACAAAACAACTTTTTAATCCGAATCAAATCAAGCTGTGTCACAATCAAACGTTCAATAAATTAAATCTTCGCTGCATCAATTATAATGATTGGGTAATTGCTTTTTCTGTTCAGGAAACTTCCGTTTAAATAGAGGCGTTGCTTCATAAATCAAGAGTTACAGACTAAAAGGAGAATATCTGGTTTAACTAAAGACATCATTTCTGATGATGCGTCATTTGTGAAGGCATTGATGAGGGAAATGTGGAATACCTGTTTAGTTAACCGCCCGTGACATAAAAATAACAGGAAAAAAAATTTTTGATTTAACCGCTATTCCATTTTTCATAGCAGGCTTAAAAGTTGGCAATTCTTTCAATACCCGCATCATTTCTTTTTCCATCCCATATCCTTCATGAGTTTCTGGAACCATAACTATTATTTTTCCGTTTGCGTTAATAATACAGACAATGCGGATTTTATAAGTACCAACAGGGGCACCGTTTTTAGACCCAATACCTGCATCAACATTTTTTTCAACAAAGCGGATTCTTGCCTCCTTGCCTTTGGGATGCTTGGCCGGTATGTCCACTATCGAATAGACAAAATCTGGGTTTATGGTCCTTTTTAAGGAGTCCGTAATGGCGGTTTGTGAAAACGACCGACCGGGAATAAAGAAAGCCAATAATAATAGGGTCGTCAGGATTTTTATGAACTAAAAGTAAATCATCAGCCCATTCATCGGCAAAACCAACCGTTTCATCCGTTTTTTTCCGAAAATTAACAGCCCGGTGAAGGTTGTTTGGCCTTCTTACGTCTATTTTCGTACACTTATTATACTGATTATGAAGAAGATTTTTACCTTATCCCTCCTGTTTTTTGCCCTGATTATAACGGCACAAGCCCAAAGATTTGACGGCAGCATTAAAGGAAAGCTGATTGACACGGCGGCCAAACAGCCGATTGCCGATGCTACCGTTTCCATTTTGAATGCAAAGGACTCGTCCCTCGCTACTTTTACCCTGTCTAATAAGCAGGGAATTTTTGAAGTAAAGGGTCTTGGCGTAGGCGACTACCGGGTAATTATTTCCAGCAAAGGGTATATGGAATTTAATAAGACAGCCTCAATAACAGCCACATCAAAAAGCATTGACTTTGGCAACCTGGAAGTTCAAAAAGATTATAAAACTCTTGAAGGCGTTGTTGTTACCAGCGAATCTCCCATTCAGGTAAAGAACGATACCATACAGTTTAATGCGAGTGGTTTTAAAACGTTACCAAATGCAACAGCAGAAGACCTTTTGAAAAAACTACCCGGAGTGGAAGTAGATAAGGATGGAAATATAAAATCACAGGGAGAAACAGTGCAGAAAGTATTGGTGGATGGGAAAGAGTTTTTTGGAAACGATCCCAAATTAGCAACTAAAAACCTGACAGCAGATATGATAGAAAGTGTGCAGGTTTTTGATGATATGAGTGACCAGGCAAAATTTACCAAGATAGATGATGGTAGCCGCAGTAAGACAATTAACATTAAGCTGAAGAAAGACCGCAATAAAGGATATTTTGGAAAAGCTTTATTAGGCATTGGCGACAATGGCCGGTATGAAACTAACCTGAGTATAAACAAGTTTAATGGCAACAAAAGGATTTCGCTTCTTTTTAATGCCAATAATATTAATAAGCAGGGATTTTCTTTTTCAGATATTATTAGTGCCATGGGTGGCTTTAGTGGATTTGGCGGCGGCGGCGGCGGTATGCAAATGGCTGGCGGCCGTGGTGGTGGTGGATTTGGAGGCACAAGCGGTGGAGGCGCCACCGGTCTTATTAAATCTCTTTCTGCAGGGTTGAACTATACAGATGAGTGGGGACCTAAAATAAAAATAACCGGCAGCTATTTTTTATCTCAATCTGATACAAGGCAGGAACAAAGTATCCTTCGGCAAACGACATATGACGATTCGGTTGTTACACTCGACAAGCAGTCGGAATCGACTAATAAAAATGAAAACCATCGGTTTAACCTGCGGTTTGAATACCAGATAGATTCTGCGAACTCTATCTTATATACCCCGTCTTTTACCTTACAACATTCAGAAAATTTCAGCAGGGATACTTCTTTCACTAATTCAAAAAGCCCATCCGCAGCGTTTCTGGCAGTTACTGGTGTAAATACCAATACCAATGAAAGAAATGGGTTTAATATGGGGAATAATATTTTGTTTCGCCACAAATTTAGTAAAACAGGACGCACATTTACATTTGGCTGGAACAATACCATTGCCAATAGCAAAAGCGATGGCCTCACCAATTCTGATAACGAGTTTTACCGGACCAACGGAACAATTTTCAGATCGCTTCTTCAAAACCAGGTAAGCAACCAGAAGACAACAACGAATAATAATATTATCAGCACTTCTTATACAGAGCCATTTGGTCTTAATAAATTATTGGAATTGAACTATGCTTATACCAATAATTTGAGCACTTCAGATAGAGAGGTAAATAACTATAATCTTGGATCTGGTAAATATGATGTGCCCAACCTGCGTCTTACCAATGACTTCAGCAATACCTTTTTGGCACATCGGATTGGCACAAATTTCCGGGTACAGAATAAGAAATATAACTATCAGTTTGGAATGGGTGTGCAGGCGTCTACATTAGAAAGTAAAAGCTACCAGGCGTTTACCGGAAAGGATTCTATAAACAGGAATTCTTACACCAACCTTTTTCCAACGGCTAATTTCAACTGGACGCCAAGCCGAAGCAAGAATCTCCGTATCAGTTATAACGGAAGAACTAATCAACCCAGCATTTCTCAATTGCAGAATGTGCCTGATGTAACCGATACCTTGAATCAAAAAATTGGTAACCCGAATTTGAATCAGGAATTCAATAATAATTTTAATATCGGGTTTAACTCTTTTAATATCCTTACTTTCAAATTTGTTGCGGCCAATTTTAGTTTTAGTACTACGCAGAATAAAATCGTAAATGATATAAGTGTACAGGGACCGATACAAATAACAAGGTATGCTAATGTAAATGGTTTTTACAGCGCAAGATCTTTTGTAACGCTTGGCATTCCATTTAAGAATCCCAAACTGAAAGGCTCCAGTATCAATTTTACCAACAACCTGAACATAAGCCGGGATGTGAGCTTGTTAAGACAGGTTAAATTTACTGCCAAAACATTTGCTGTAACACAGGGTCTTGGTGTTAATATCAATAAGGAAAAAATTGACTTTGGTGTAAAAGCCAATGTATCCTATACCACCCTTTCTTATTCGAACCCGCAACAGCCAGATATAGATTATTTCACTCAAACCTATTCTGGTGATGTTTCGTATACATTCCCTGATAATTTCATCCTTTCTACCAACTTCAGTTATTTAATTAACACAGGCCTGGGAGAAGGATTTAATCAAAGCATACCACTTTGGAATGCCAGCTTCAGTAAGCAGTTATTTAAAAAGAAAAACGGAGAGCTTAAATTCTCAGTAAATGATATCCTCAATCAAAACCAAAGTATTGTACGCTCCACCAGCGATAACTACTTTCGGGATACCCGAAGTATGGTATTGAAAAGATACTTTATGCTGAGCTTTATGTTTAACCTGCAAAGAATGGGCGGAGGTAATGGTGGCAATGGTATGCCAGGTATGCCAAGGCAGATGCAGAGAGAAATGAGAGATGTAAGAATGTATTAATGATAAAGGGAATTGTTTTGGTAAACAATTCTACTTTGGTAACAAGCAGCTATACTTTTGAGCATGAATAAAAAAAACGTCCCACCATAACAGGTAGGACGTTTCTTGGACTACGCTGGTTTAATAGCGTAGCGGTATGTTAAGGGGTAGTAAACTAATTCAAGGGATGAAGCTCAACTTATTTTCTGCTGCGATAAGTGCTGGCCGCCGGTGACGAACCGGAAATAAAAACGGACAAAACCGACTTCAACAAACGTATAAAATTCAAAGACGGCCTGTAATAATGACGATAAATCTTTGCTGATTCGTAGTGATGGGTGAGTGTTCTTTTCTTCATATTGGATATTTTAATAAGGGTTAACGAATAAGTTACACTTAAAAGTATGCAATAAAATTTAATTTTAATAATATTTGGGTATATCATTAACCCAATAAATCGAATGCAGATGTTAAAATCAGTAAAATCACTTGTGCTGATTACCATTATGGCTTTTCTTTTTCATTCTTCCAATGCACAGCTAAGGCTTCCTGTCATCAGCGGCGGAGTTGGGAGTGATGTAAAAAAAGTGATTGAAGATTATCCCAACCGCTTTATCAACCTGATGGGAGAAATGCTGGTTGAAAATACACAGTCAACCGACTATCAATGCAATTTTGCTGTAAATGGTGCGGAGGAAGCTATTGTTACCCGCTACTCTGCAAAAAAAGAAATATGTAGCTGGCAGGCATTGATGCTGACCACCGATGATTTTGAAAAAGCAAAACAAAAATTCAAAGCACTCTACAATCAGCTCAACAATCTTTCTGTTGGTATTGGCACCATAAAAAATTTTCACCTGAAGGGAAAGTATGAAGCCCCTGACGAAAAGAAAAAATTCACCACTGTTCTTTTCTCTTTTGATTCCACCAGTGAATCCATAAAAAAACTTAAAGTAGAAATTTTTATGCAATATCAGGCACCAATGGACCCGATAGCTATAGGGTGGAAAGTAAAAGTGCTGGTGTATGTTAAAGAAAGGGATGATGATGAGAGGGGAAAGCAGGTGGAGTAAAGTCGTTAGTCTTGAGTCATTAGTCGGGAGTTAATACAATGGAGTCCAGGCTCTGACTCCTAACTAACGACTCCTCACTCATTCTTTAACCTTCATTAACATTAAACCAAGCCCCATTAACCCGCAATGCCACCAACTCAGAATATTTTCGTAGCCGAAATGAATCAGCTATGAGAAAAATTTTCCTCCTGTTATTATCAGCTTGTTTTACCACCATTTTATTAGCCCAGAAGAATGGCTCAGTTAAGGGGATTGCTTTTGATATTATCAGCAAGCAGCCTGTTGCCGCCGCCACCGTTACGGTGCTGGAAAGAAAAGATTCTTCGCTGGTAACCTTTACCATGACAGGAGATGATGGCCAGTTTCAAATAAACGGATTGGCAAAAGGAGAGTACAGGCTGATGATAAGCCATGTCAACTATCACAACAGCAATAGATTTTTTAGCGTAACAGAGACTGCAAAAAATGCAGAGTTAGGAAATGTGACAATGAATGATAAAGTGAAAGTGCTGGAAGAAGTAGTGCTAGCCAGCGAAGCTCCGCCGGTAACACTTATTAATGATACGATTCAATACAATGCCGGTTCTTTTAAAGTACAGCCCAATGCCAGTGTGGAGCAGTTGTTGAAAAAACTGCCGGGGGTGAAAGTAGAAAAAGATGGCACTATTAAAGCACAAGGGCAAAATGTAACGAAAGTATTGGTGGACGGTAAAGAGTTCTTTGGCAACGATCCGAAGATTGCTACGAAAAACCTGCCTGCCGATGCAGTAGATAAAGTACAGGTTTATGATAAGCAAAGTGACCAGGCTCAGTTGACTGGGTTTGAAGATGGTAACTATGAAAAGACCATCAATCTTCAAACAGGAGTGAGGAAGACAAAACCGGTAAATGTAGATGGCATCTACAACATAAATTCTAATATCAGCTATAGTATGCCGGTTCGTTTTTTGAAAGGCACTATAGAACTGAGCAGTGGCGCCGGTTATAACAGTGGTAAACAATTAGTAAATAACCAGGCAGGCAATATTGTAACCAACGCCATCAAAACATTAACCCTCGGCCAGGAACTGCGATTAGATATGAACCCGACTGATAAGCTGAATGTAGGCGTTGGCGTAGGGTATAATTACAATAAAACAAAATATTCCCTGCAATTCGCATCTGACAATAATTATTTTCACAGGAGTATAATACATCAGTAAACTTGCAGATGCCAAAAAATTTTCTTTTCTTCTGATTTTACTTACACCATCAATACGCAACGGGCTGCCGGCTTTAATATCAAAGTTCCGTTGTGGAATGCCAGCATCAGCAAGCAAGTGTTGAAATTCAACCGGGGCGAACTAAAATTCGCTGCCAGAGATTTGCTGAATAAAAATATTGGCATCAGCCGTAATAGTAACAATAACTATATAGAAGATAGCCGGGTGCTGGCGCTGCGCCAGTTTTTCCTGCTCAGCTTTACCTATAGTTTGAGAAAGACAGGATTGAATAATGATGGTGGCAGTGGAATGAGGGTGATAACGAGATAAGGAAAAAATCAGCTTACTTCAAATTCATTCTTTACCCTTATATATTTGCGTTTTCTTCTTTGAGTTGTTTTGCTTTCCTTTTTTGGAAAATCTTTTTCTACAAACTCTATAGTAGCTCCTTTCGGTATTTTGCTGAGCAACGCAGGGTTGTTATTGATTTCTTTTAGAAAATCGAAGGACAAACCTATATTTCTGTTTATGGATTCTTTTTTGGTCATTTTTTAATCTGCTTCAGGTAACGTTCTTTATAAAATTCCCAACGGTCTTTCAAATCTTGCTGGGCATAATTTAATGCGTCCTCTAAATTAGTAATATTTATTGATTGTTTTTCCTTTTCTCCTTTCAGGGTCATTACATCCCGGTGAAAAAAGCCATGTGCCAGGTCATATCTGACAATGGCAACCCATTCATTGCTAATCAGTGTTTCATATTGAACAACAAAATACTTGACACCTCCTTTACTGGTTTCGATACGGATTCTCAACCTATCAAACCCTATATCATCTAATAGAATAAAAAAGTACTTCTCACCCAAGGTTAAAGGTTTTATTAAAGTTAAGGAAATTACGATTTTCAAAGAAAGAAACTCTTACTCAAGTATAGTTTGAGTAAGACATGATTGAATAATGCTGGTCAGCATGGTGGAATGAGAGTGATAACGAGGTAAAGACATTAATTTTTTGAAGCAGCTATCAGATTAAATGTAAATTTCATTACAGCATCTTTCCCTTTAATAATATCATTGATAGTTGGTACAATAGTGTGTGTGGGATAAACACCATGCCCGTTATTAGTACCGGATTTCCGGTAAAAAGTATAAAGACGGGCCGGAGAAATTTCAATTCCTGTATGCGGCAGACTGTTTTTTCTGGAAAAAAGGAAACCACCAATAATCGCTTTGTTACCACCGGCTTCTTCCCCGATTATAACACCCCGGTTATACTTTTCAATAACAGAAGAAAATTGTCCGGCAGCAGAATAGGTACCGCCGTTTATTAATATATACAACTTTCCTGTAAAGGCTTTCTTTTTGGGATTGAACTTTCCGATGGCATACCGGGGAAAATGTTTTCTCTTATTTCTTTCTGCCCATTCCGCTGCCTGTGGGTTTTTTACTTTACCGGCTTGCATGGCAATGGTAAATCGGTGAGTGAAAAGCCGGGTAAGCAATTGCCTGATATAAACAGGATTTCCGCCCTGGTTTCCACGAATATCAATAATGAGATGTTGAGTATTGTTTTGCCGGATTAATTTTAAATAGTTGCGGATTTCTTTCGGGTATGACTGCTTGTATTCTTTTTTAAAAGTAGCATTATCAAAGGACTTAATTGTTATTGTAGCGGCTGCTATTTCATTATGTATAATTAACGAAACTCCTTTGCTCAACGTGTCGTTGCTGTTGGTAGGCGGATATTTTTCTTTTCGATAGTAACGGATGCTGTCAAGCGGCATAGCAATGGCGATATATGTTTTTTCA
>JAJAZO010000043.1 GCA_026785745.1 Chitinophagaceae bacterium
AACCTTTCGGAGTCTTGTCATTCAGACGAAAGAACTATCTGAGAGAATGTAATACTCAGATAGTTCAATGTCTTTGAGATGCCTCGTACCTCGGCAAGTCAAGACCCTGAGAGGTTTGAATTTTCCCTACTTGTCCCGTAGGGATATTTGATGGGTAACAATTAAAACGAAAATGAGGGTAACGTTCCAGCAGAACGTTTGGAGCAACTAATTAATTACTATACAAGCACAATGCGTTCCTATGGAACGCTGTTCACTCTTAATCATTTTTTCTACCCATCAAGTGTTCCGCTGGAACACTTTCTTTCATTTTTGAATTACCTTTAATTCAAGCAGTTTATAAGAAGAAAACACCAACTGCTTCTAAAAGAAATAAAAAGCTCATAAAGAAAAATGGACATACGTTTATACATAAAATTCGGAGAGAAAGAGCATTTGGAAAAAATGAGAACCGAAGGACTTTTTTATTGTAACACTATTACATTTTTCTCAAATCTTGAAGATGAACATCGAGGTGACCCTTTTGAATCTGTTATTAAGCTATATTACAAGGAAAAAGTAATCACTCAACTAAAACCTGCCGATGACCCTACAGCAGAATGGAAAAAACTGAACGCTTCTAAAGTGCTTTATAAAGAATATTATGAAGAACCGCTAGGTAATATTTTTTGCTTTTCTGCATTCAAAATAAATCCTAAAAAAGAAGTAAGTATTTTGCCATTCGATAAAAAAATTTTAAATTTTAAGTATGGCTTATTGATTTTAAGACAGGATATATTCATTGAAAGATTAAATGACGCTTTAGCCAAGTTAGATTTTAAAACATGTATGAAGCCAGTTGAATACCTTGATTTGAGCAAGTACTCCGGAAAAAAGAATCTGTTTCAGAAAAACTTAAAATATAGTTGGCAGGAAGAGTTTAGAATTATTCTATACACAAATAAGTATAAAAGAAATGACCCTTTTGAATTTTCGATTGGAAATATTGAGAATATTTCTGAGATAATTGAGCTAAACAAGACGAAAAATCTTCAGTACAAATTTTAATAGTTACCCTTCTATTTATGCTTCCCCTGTACTAAGAGCATTAATACCATAAATATCGAAAGCAAAAAGAATACTCCGCAAAAGGCCCAATAACGAACAGAACGTACAAGTGAGTGACACAACAGTCGATGATAGTAGCAATGCAGTCAGCTAATTAATTCTCTTTCTAATGCTTCACATTCTCCACATCCTTCGGATTATGCTTGTACTTAAACATGGCAAGAAATAAAACAGCAATCACCAACGCATATCCTGCAAACGTAAACCAGATGTTTTGCCAGTCTTTGGTACCGGCAGCATCTGTAAAATAGTCAACCACTTTACCTGCAAATAGGCCACCGAGTATAGCACCCAATCCATTGGTCATTAACATAAACAAGCCCTGTGCACTGGCCCTTATTTCAGGTTTAGCTTCTTTATCTACAAACAAAGAGCCGGATATATTAAAGAAGTCGAACGCCATTCCATAAACAATCATAGAAAGGATAAGCAATGATAATCCTGAACCGGGGTTACCTACACCAAACAAACCAAACCGCAGCACCCAGGCAATCATACTGATAAGCATTACCTGCTTTATACCAAAGCGACGGAGGAAAAATGGTATGGCCAGAATAAATAAACATTCAGAAATCTGAGATAGTGAAATTAAGATATTGCTATGCTTTACAGCAAAGCTATCAGCATACTCAGGAATTTTTCCAAAGTCCCCAAGGAAAGGATTCCCAAACATATTTGTTATCTGCAAGGCAGCTCCGAGAAACATGGCAAACAAAAAGAACTTTGCCATAGTAGTGCTTTTAAGCAATTGAAAAGCATCCAAACCCAAACGGCTGGCGAAAGACTTCTTCTCCCTCGATTTGTTTATTTCCACCCGAGGCAATGTAAAGCAATACAAACCGGTGAAGATGCCAGCCACCGCAGCAAAATAAAATTGGTTATTGTTTTGTGTCCATCCCAATAAATCTACCGCCCATTCTGCTACTATAAAACCAACCGTTCCCCATACACGGATGGGTGCAAATGCTTTTTGTATATCAAAATTTCCTTTACTCAATAAACTATACGAAACCGAATTACTTAAAGCGATAGTTGGCATGTAAAAACAACTCACCATAAAAATAGCCCAATACATCTCGCTGGCATTAATGACGGTGCTTGCATAATATAGTGCAGCCCCACCGAGGATATGACAAATGCCCAGCACAATCTCAGCCCTCAGGTATTTATCAGCCAGAATACCCATAAGAGCCGGCATAAATAAAGAGGCCCAGCCCATACTACCATAAGTGTTGCCGATTTTTGAACCAATATTGGGTTCGCTGCCAAAGCTCACAAACATATATCCGCCCAGCGAAATAAGCCAGATACCCCAAACAAAGAATTGAAGAAAGCTTAAGCCGGTTAGTCGGAGTTTTAAATTCATGAGCCTGTTTTTAAGTTTTGGCAAACAATCAAAAGGGAAGATAAGGATTTTTTCATGTCGTAGATGTGGTCCTGCCTGGGCTTGTTGTACACTCAAAATCATCGGAGTCTTGTCATTCCGATACTTCGTTCCTCAATACAAGCTGCGGAGGAATCTGACGAATCTTGCCGATAGTTCGTCCAGTCTTTGAGATGCCTCGTTCTTTGGCATAACAAGACCCGGGTTTTATATGGGTTCATTATTATAGCAAAAACCCCTGTCGACTTACTGAAAAAAAATCTGTATTGTAATCGTAACTTTGCTCCAGAATAATTGTTATTCAAATTATGATAGCTACAACCGATATCTCCCCTGATCTGCAACAAATAGCCGACAAAGTAAAAGCCGGCCAACGCATTACCGATGAAGAGGGATTACTGCTTTTTGAAAAAGCCAGTCTTGGTTTTGTAGGCAGCCTGGCCAATGAAGTGAGGATAAGAAAGAACGGCGACAAAGTTTACTTCAACCGCAATTTTCATATTGAACCGACGAATGTATGTGTGTTCAGTTGCAACTTCTGTTCGTATAGCCGTCTGTATGCAAAAAGAGACGAGGGCTGGGAACTAAGCATTGACCAGATGCTGCACATTGTAAAAAAATATGACGGTAAGCCGGTGACTGAAGTACACATTGTTGGTGGCGTTCATCCCAAGATGGATTTAAAATTTTTTGCTGATTTATTGAAAGCCATAAAAACCCACCGCCCTGATTTACATATAAAAGCATTTACCGCAGTAGAATATGATTATATGTTCCGCAAAGCCAAAGTAAGTGTGGAAGAAGGATTGAAATTTTTAATTGAAGCAGGGCTCAACAGTATTCCCGGTGGTGGTGCCGAAATTTTCCACCCGGAAATAAGGCAACAGATATGTGCAGATAAAGTAGATG
>JAJAZO010000044.1 GCA_026785745.1 Chitinophagaceae bacterium
ACTCTGTATATACTTCTAAAGTAAAACTGGTGCATGATGCAACCGATAAAAATTTTACGCTGGATGACAGAATGAAGCAATTTAAAACTGCAACTGATTTATACAAACTGCATGAACAATTAGCAATGGTGGTAGATACGATTAATGCCCGGCAGAAACTGATAAAAGAAACTATTGGCAAAGTACAGGATTCATCACTTGCCAGAACGATGAGAACCTATAATGATGAATTGGAAAAACTGAGAAGCGAATTGCTGGCCACCAAACAAAAATCAGTTTTTGCTGATGAGAAAAAATTGAGAGAAGAAATTACAGAAGCCTATTCAAGTGTTACTGGCCAGGAAGCCGCTCCTTCCAACCTTGCTATACAAAGAGCGGCAGTGCTGCAGCAGGAAGTAAAGAAAAAGGAGGAAGCCAATAAGCAAATCATGAATAAGTTTGATAAAACTGTAAATGAAGGCTTGCGAAAAGAGGGCTTGTTGCCGGGGCAGAAGAAGGGTTTTTAATAGAATCCATCAGAAAACATTTAATTACAGCCGGTCTTATTTGAAATAAGACCGGCTGTAATATTTTTATAGCTGTCCCAATTACAGTAACGTTATTTTCGTACTTTCCCTTCTTCAATTTTACCAACATGAGAAAACCAACTGGCTTATTACTGCTCTTTTGTGCAACAACTGTTTTTGCACAAAAACAAAAACCTATTGCCCCGGCATCAACTGACAATACTGATGAAGTATTGTATAAAAATGTAAAATACCGGCTTATCGGTCCCTTCCGTGGTGGCCGAAGTGCGGCGGTAGCCGGTAGTTACAAAAACAAAAATACATTTTACTTTGGTGGAACGGGAGGTGGTGTTTGGAAAACAACTGATGGAGGGAGTAACTGGAACAATATTTCTGATAAATATTTTGGCAGTTCCATTGGTGCAGTTGCAGTGGCTCCCGGCGATGAAACTGTTGTCTATGTTGGAGAAGGCGAGAATTCTATGCGTGGAAATGTAAGCGAAGGTATTGGTGGTATGTGGCGAAGCGATGATGGGGGCAAAAGCTGGAAAAATATTGGATTGAAAGATGGGCGCCATATTATTCGCATTGTGGTACATCCAAAAAATCCAGACATTGTATGGGTGGCCGTAATGGGACATTTGTTTGGGCCCAATGAAGAACGGGGTGTTTTTAAAACTACTGATGGTGGTAAGACATGGAAGAAAACTCTTTTTGTAAATAACCAAACCGGATGCAGCGATCTGGTAATGGAGCCCGGCAATCCTAATGTATTTTATGCTGGTACATGGAGATTAATAAGGACACCTTACAGTTTAGAAAGCGGAGGTGATGGAAGTGGTTTATGGAAAAGCACTGATGCTGGTGAAACATGGACAAATATTTCAACAAAAAAAGGATTACCAAAAGGCACATGGGGAATAGTGGGTGTTGCAGTAGCACCATCTAACACAGATAAAATTTATACTATCCTTGAAAATAAAGATGGCGGTTTATATATGAGTGCTGATGGCGGAGAAACATGGACACTACAAAGCGGGGATAACAATATCCGTCAAAGGGCATGGTATTACACAAAAGTTTTTGTGGATCCAAAAAATGAAAACCGGGTGTATTGTCCCAATGTAAATTTTATGCGCAGCAATGATGGGGGAAAAACATTTCAATCTATTAACACTCCACATGGCGATCATCATGACCTGTGGATTGACCCGGAAGATGCCAATAGAATGATTGTTGCTGATGATGGCGGCGCACAGGTTTCATTTGATGCAGGTAACAATTGGAGTACCTATTTAAACCAACCAACTGTTCAGGTGTATCGGGTAAGTACCGATAATGCATTTCCTTACAGAATTATGGGAGGGCAACAGGACAACGGTGCATTCAGAATAAAAAGCAGAACATATGGTGCTGCCATTACTGCTGCCGATATGGAAAATGCTGCAGGAAGCGAAAGTGGTTATGTAGTCGCCGATCCGCTGAATCCTGATATTACTTATGGTGGCAATTACATGGGTATGTTACAGCGGCTCGATCATAAAACTGGTGAAAGCCGTTTGATAAATGTATGGCCAATAGATAATATGGGTGCAGGTGCTGAAGCAGCTAAATACCGGTTTCAATGGAACTTTCCCATTTTCTTTTCTCCATTTAATCCAAAGAAACTGTATGCTGCGGGCAATCATTTATTCGTATCAGAAGATGAAGGGAAGAATTGGGAAAAAATTTCTCCGGATTTAACTACGAATGATAAAAAGAAACAGGCATCAAGCGGCGGCCCGATCACCCAGGATAATACGAGTGTTGAATATTACTGTACCATATTCACTGCAACAGAAAGTCGGGTAGAAAAAGATTTATTGTGGAGTGGTAGCGATGATGGATTGATACATATAAGTAAGGATGCTGGTAAGAACTGGGAGAATGTAACGCCAAAAGACTGCCCGCCATTGATGATGTGGAATTGTGTAGAAGTAGATCCTTTTAAAAAAGGTGCTGCGTATTTTGTTGGTACAAGATATAAACTGGATGATTTTAAATCGTATATATATAAAACAGAAGACTATGGTAAATCATGGAAACTGATTACCAATGGAATTCCTTCATTGCATTTTGCAAGGGCATTGCGTGCCGACTTGAAAAAACAGGGATTGCTTTATGCCGGCACTGAATATGGAATGTATATTTCTTATGATGATGGGGCCAACTGGAAATCGTTTCAATTAAATCTGCCGGTAGTGCCCATTACTGATCTTACCATTAAAAATAATGACTTAGTAGTAGGTACTCAAGGCAGAAGTATTTATATATTGGATGATCTTTCAGTTGTACAACAAAAGGCTGCTGATGTTTTAAATAAAAATCTTCATGTGTTTGATGTTAACCCTGCCTATCGTATGCCGGGTGGCGGACGACGTGGCGGTGGTGGCCGTGGCGCAGGTGGTGACTTACGAAATGCAGGAATGAACCCTCCCAATGGAGTAGTGATGAATTATTTTATGAAGAATGTAAATGACTCTACCAAGCTTTCTATTGAAGTGATGGATAAGAATAAAAAGACAATTAAAACATTTTCTACTTCTTCTAAGGAAAATAAAGTGGAAGTAAATAAGGGGATGAACCAGTTTGAATGGGATATGAATTACACAGAAGCAGAAAAAGTGGATGGATTGATTTTGTGGAATGGATTTATCGGAGGGCCGAAAGCAGCACCGGGTAATTATTTTGCCAAATTTAAATCGGGCAGCGACTCTTCAGAAGTTCCATTTACCATTGTGGCAGATCCTAATTATAAAACTTCACTGGCTGAATATGAAGAACAGTTCAATCATCTGATTACTATCAGGGATAAGTCATCAGAGATTATGAAAGCAATAAAAAATATCCGTGAGTTGCGCCAGCAGATGAATGATTTTAGCTCAAGAGCGGGCAAGGGTATTCCCAAGGAAGTAAAACAGCAGATTGACACGGTAAATAAGCAAATGACAGTAGTTGAAGATGCATTGCATCAAACCAAAGCAAAAAGCGGACAGGATGTGTTGAATTTTCCGATCAGGCTTGATGATAAGCTATCCAGTATTTACAATGCTGCTGCTGCCGGACAGTCGGGTCTTAGCCGTCAATCGAAAGAAGCTTATGCCGAACTGTTGGTACAGATAGATGAGCAACTGAACAGGCTGAAGAAAATAATGAATGAAGATGTTGTAAAACTGAATCAGTTGATTCATGAAAAAACGTTGCCTGTAATAGGGCTGAAGAAGGAAGAGAAGGACAAGGAATAAATATAAAGGGCTTCAACCGAAGCCCTTTATATTTATTAAGCAATTTTTTTAACCCGTTCTTTCATCAATGCAATTGCCTCTTCTTTGCTGGAGAAAGTATTCTGAATATTCACCAGGTTATCGGCCAGTTTATTATAATTTTTCGTCATCAGCCAGATAAAGATGTGCAGATAGTGAACGCCATCAAACACAAATGTTTTTTTAGCAGCCATTTCCTTTTGCAGTTTTAAAAACTCGCCGGGTATTTCTGTGTAGTGCATAGCGGGGCGAAGATGGTGAACAGTATGGTAGCCATCATTCCAGCACATTTTATTATACTTGGTGTTGATACAGTTGATAGCACTGGTAAAATTATCTTCCGGATCATTTTTATCAATAAAAGAATGTTGTGTCCAGTTGCCCAGCATCATTACTATCCTTGCAAACACAAAAGGAATAATGAAAATGAACAAGGTGGCTTTAAAATTTACAAATGACATGCCTATACAAAAAAGATAGAAAGCAAGTTCGCCATACGTCAGCTTCATGTACAACTTCTTTCTTTTGCGATTAAAGAAATACATGAATGTATCCATAACCCCTAAAGTCAAAAAGCGGCCAACATATTTAAGAAAATCAACAAGACTGTCCCTTTTATACTTCATGGTGCTGCTGGCATCATCTTCCTGGTTATTTTCTACATGATGCATACCCATGTGGTGAACAAAGTAAGTTTCCGGAGTATGTCCGAAGAAGGGGCAAACAAACCAGACAACATAATTATACAGGAAGAGGTATTCTTTCTTAAAAGGTTTGCGA
>JAJAZO010000045.1 GCA_026785745.1 Chitinophagaceae bacterium
CACTAATACCAATGGTGTTAAAAATGAGACCAACTAAATCAGCCTCCCATACACCTTTCTTTACCACATTTGCTAAATCATTTAAGTGCATGTTACAGGTATTGCCATCGTATCCCATACTGCAAATGCCAACCTGGGCTTTTTTTAAATCATCTTCTGTAAGTCCAATGCCATACAGCATAGCTTGTGCTGCAGGTTGTGTTTCATCTTGCGTTAATGTCTTTGAATATTTGTTAAGTTCAGTCATTTTTATTTTTTTGTTTGTCATCGCTTGTACTACTATCATCTTCCCTTGCGTCGCACTCTTCATCTTCCTGTTCTTTACTCAGCAACCCACCCCGGGTCGTTTATAGAGTTATATTTTCCTCAATTCGCCCCGCCCAGGCGGGGAAGTTCACTTAAGCAAAGATTTGTTCTGCCGGAGTGATTATCTTTTCTGCCACAATGTTTTTATATGCTTCCTGTATTGTTTTACTAACAGAATTATTCCATGTTTTTGGGAAAACAGTTTCATCCAAACTCTCCCAACCTATTACTTCAGCAGCAGTACCACAGAAAAACGCAGTATCAGCTTCTTTCAGCTCATTACTAGTAATCAGTTTTTCTTCCACACTTATTTCCAGCTCTTCACATATTTCCAGTACAGTTGCTCTTGTAATACCGGGTAGAATATTTCCAAGCGATGGAGTAAATAGCCTTCCATCTTTTTCATAAAACATATTGGCACCCGGTCCTTCGGCAACAAAATCATTCATGTCTGAAAGTAATGCTTCATCAAAGCCTTTTGCTTTAGCTTCCTGGCTAGCCAGAATCGAGTTTACATAATGTCCACCGGCTTTCGCTTCTATTTTAAACCCTTTTGGATTGGGACGTTGGAAAGAGCTTGTCATTACCCGTAATAATTTATCACCCAGAAACGGTTGCATTTCCCATGCTTCTATTACGATGAATGATTCCGTATTCTTCACAAAACTCATATTAGCCGGCGCATACACCACAGGCCGGATATAAGCATCCTGAAGATTATTTCTTTTCAGCACTTCATAAGTAGCTTCTATCAGCTCTTCAGTAGTCCATTGATAAGGCATATTCATTGCCGCAGCGGATTGCTGCAACCTGTTGAAATGTTCAACTGCCTTAAAAATTTTTGTTTCTCCTGTTTCTGTTTTATATGAACGGATACCTTCAAAAACGGAATAGCCATAGTGAAGGGATTGGCTGTATAAATCCATTTTGGCTTCTGTTGCTTTTACAAATCCACCATTCAGGTAAATTATCGTGTTATCGTTATAATAGGATGCCATATATTTTGTCTGGTTTTAATCTGACGGTCGCTATTTATTTTTTTGTCAGACGGAGACCGTCAGACAAAAAAACCCGCCTTTTGGAGGCGGGTTGCATATATTTCAATTTTTTAATTTAGTATCATGCACCACCTCCGTTTGAAGAGAATATAATAATGACCACCAAGCCGATAATTATCGGCTGAGCAACGTCAATAATGACATTATATATTTTGTTCTTCAACATAAAGGGATGTACTGTAAATATACACCCGCCGTTTCAAAAAAAGAACTCAGCAAACAATTTTTTTATTTAAAATGGACGAACCACTATTAGTTATCCATCTACTCACTCAGATAATCGTAGATTTCCGCAACTCAATATTCTCTCTCTTCACCGATCCGGAAATTTTTCCACTTACATAATCACTTATCAATTCACCAATAGTGGAAGTGAAGTAGAAATTTACCGGGTCAATATCTTTTGTAACAAATGAATATTGTAAAGTCCAGTTGACGGCATCTCTTACCAGTTTGGCTTCTTCTTCCATACCCAGAAATTCAAGCATCATGGCAGCAGAAAGAATGGATCCAATCGGATTGGCAATATCTTTTCCGGCAGCCTGCGGGTAAGAACCATGAATAGGTTCAAACAAGGCTATGCGTTCATTTATTCCAACTGAAGCGGAAGGCAACAGTCCCAACGAACCACTTATCACACTTGCCTCATCACTGATGATGTCGCCAAACATATTTTCAGTCAGGATAACATCAAATTGTTTTGGATTAAGGATGATCTGCATGGCAGCATTGTCAACAAACATATAGTCAACCGTTACATCAGGATACTGCGGTGCCATTTCCTGTACCACTTTTCTCCATAGTCTTGATGTTTCCAGTACATTGGCTTTATCAACCAGTGTCAATTTTTTTCTTCTGCCGGGCTTTTGTGCAAAGTGAAAAGCCAGGTCTGCAATGCGTTCTATCTCTGCCCGGCTGTACACACAATCATCCGATGCCTGTGAACCGTCAGCCGCAGTTTCTTTTTTACCAAAGTAAATTCCACCGGTCAGTTCACGGAAGATGATGAAATCAACACCTTCAATATTCTTACTCTTTAAAGGAGATAAATGATGTAAAGAAGAATAGGTACTTATTGGACGGATGTTCGCATAAAGTTGTAATGATTTGCGCAGTTTCAGCAAGCCCTGCTCCGGTCTCACTTTAGCAGTCGGGTCATTATCATATTTCGGATGACCGATAGCGCCGAATAGAATCGCATCACTGTTCAAACAAACTTCTATTGTTTCATCCGGCAGTGGGGTCCCTGTTTTGTCAATAGCATCAGCACCCATCAGGCAATAGGTGTAATTAAATTCATGGCCGAATGATTCCGCTATGGCATCCAATACCCGAATGGACTGTTGCGTTACTTCCGGGCCAATACCATCACCTTCTATTACAGCAATTTTCCTGGCTCCTCCGAACTTCGTTCCCAACCTTTGCTCTGCTTGGTTGCCCGAAAGGGGGTTCTTAGACTCTGCTTTTTTATCATTCATTTGTTCGCTCATAAAATTCTTTATACATTAAAATGTTTAATTCAATAGAGTTTCAAAGTCCCCCCAGCTGGCGGAGTATTTAGGAGGCCTCAAATACTTCTATATCTTTTTTTATACTTAATAAATAATCAATATCATCATAACCATTCAACAGGCAGGTTTTCTTATAACTGCTAATATCAAAATGCTCCTGCTCTCCGGTTGAATTGATAGTAATGGTTTGATTTTCCAAATCAACTGTCAGCTCAGTATTATTATCCTGCAGAAATATTCTTTGCAGGAACGCATCACTTACCTGTACCGGCAGCACACCGTTGTTCAGTGCATTGTTTTTAAAGATGTCTGCATAGAAACTGGACACCACCACCCGAAACCCTGCATCAAGTATTGACCATGCCGCATGTTCTCTTGAAGAACCACAGCCAAAGTTTTTCCCTGCTACCAATATTTCACCATCAAACTGAGACATATTCAAAGGGAAGTCAGCTCTTGTTTTTGATTCATCATCGTTATAATACCTCCAATCCCTGAATAGATTTTTTCCAAAGCCATCTTTGGTAGTAGCCTTTAAAAAACGGGCAGGTATTATCTGGTCCGTATCGATGTTCTCGATGTTGATAGGAACAAACCGACTTGTTATGGTGTTTATTGCTTTCATTTTTATTTTATCCAGTTGCGAGTTGTGAGTTTCGAGTTGCGAGACGCTAACTCGTAGCTCGAAACTCATGGCTCATTGCTTCTCTTTAATTTAATAATTCTCTTACATCCGTTACAAAACCTGTTATCGCTGCTGCTGCTGCGGTTAATGGACTTGCTAATAAAGTTCTTGCACCAGCTCCCTGTCTTCCTTCAAAATTTCTGTTGCTCGTACTGATGCAATATTTGCCAGCCGGAATTTTATCTTCATTCATTCCTAAACAGGCAGAACAACCTGGTTGTCGGAGTTGAAATCCTGCTTCTTCAAATATTTTATCAATTCCTTCTTCGATGGCCTGCGCTTCCACTTGTTTGCTTCCGGGAACAATCCATACTTCCACATCATCTGCTTTATGTTTTCCTTTTACAAATGAGGCTACCATTCTCAGATCTTCTATTCTTGAATTGGTGCAACTGCCAATAAAAACATAATCAATTTTCTGCCCTTTAATGGCAGCACCCTGTTGCAATCCCATATAGGCAAGTGATTTTGATAAACCTGATTTATCATTTTCGTTAATCGTTTCAGCGGTTGGGATTTTTTCAGATACACCAATACCCATCCCAGGATTGGTGCCATATGTAATCATAGGTTCAATACCGTCGGCATCAAAATGATATTCTTTATCAAATGTTGCATCACTGTCTGAAAATAATTGTTTCCATTCGGCTAATTTCCTTTCCAATGCTTCACCTTGTGGAGCAAATTCTCTCCCTTTTATATAATTAAACGTTGTTTCATCCGGTGCAATCAACCCACATCTTCCGCCCATTTCGATACTCATATTGCAAATGGTCATTCTTGCTTCCATACTTAATGAACGGATAGCAGAACCGGCAAACTCAACTGCATAGCCTGTTGCACCGCTGGCTGTAATTTTTGAAAGTATATAAAGAACTATATCTTTTGAAACAACACCTTTATTTAATATACCGTCTACATTGATCCGCATAAGCTTTGGTTTGCTCTGCAATAAGCATTGCGAAGCGAAAACCATTTCCACTTCGCTGGTGCCTATTCCGAAGGCAATAGCACCAAATGCTCCGTGTGTGGATGTGTGACTGTCACCGCAAACTATCGTCATGCCCGGTTGAGTAATGCCTAATTCAGGTCCTATAACGTGAACAATGCCCTGGAACGGATGTCCAAGACCATATAATTCGATTCCATGTTCGGCGCAGTTCTGTATTAAAGCTTCTACCTGCTTTCGGCTCAATTCTTCTTTAATGGGAAGGTGCTGGTTCAGCGTTGGAACGTTATGGTCAGCAGTTGCAATAGTTTGTTTTGGCCGTAATACTTTTATTCCTCTTTTATTCAATCCGGTAAAAGCCTGTGGGCTGGTTACTTCATGAATAAAATGCCGGTCAATATATAATACAGAAGGGCCATTGTCAATTGTTTTGACGATGTGCTGCTCCCAGATTTTTTCGAATAGTGTACTCCCAACCCCTAAAGGGAAGTTTTCGGAAGAGTCTTTATTATTTTTCGTATCCATTTTTATTTTACTATTCGAAGTCTGTGTACTATTTTCTTTCAAGCACTTGGAGAAAAGAAAATTTTTCTGACCTAAGTCTCTCCGCCAATCGGCGGAGGACAGGGGGGTTACGCTACCAGAACAGTTGGCTGATATGCTTTTGCTATCGCTGCCAAATCTTCATCCCCCACTTCTTTATTCCTGTCGGCTACTTTTAAAAACTCATTATAAAGAACATCAATATCATTTCTTGTGTATTCAAAACCCAGTTTACGGAAACGATAAGCAAGAGCTGAACGTCCGCTGCGGGCTGTCAATACAATTTTTGAACTGTCAGCACCCACTTCTTCTGGAGTAATGATTTCATAGGTTTGAGAATCTTTTAAAAACCCATCCTGGTGAATACCTGACGAATGGGAGAAAGCATTGCTGCCAACAATGGCTTTGTTAGGTTGCACCGGCATCCGCATGGTATCAGATACCAACCGGCTCATCGGGTTCAGCATTTGTGTTTTTACATTGGTATGAAAACCCATGTAACTATGCTGTTTAATCACCATCACTACTTCTTCCAATGAAGTATTACCAGCTCTTTCACCTAACCCATTGATGGTACATTCCACTTGTCTTGCTCCTGCTATAACACCGGCAATAGAATTAGCTGTCGCCAACCCCAAATCATTATGACAATGACAGGAAATGATAGCTTTATCAATATTGGGAACATTATTAACCAGGTAGGCAATCTTTTCGCCATACTGATGCGGCAAACAATAACCTGTCGTATCAGGAATATTTACAACCGTAGCACCAGCTTTAATAACCGCTTCTACCACTCTTGCCAAATAACCATTTTCTGTGCGGCCTGCATCTTCTGCATAAAATTCAATGTCGCTGGTATATTTTCTTGCCCACTTCACTGCTTGTATGGCCCTTTCTAAAATTTCATCCTGTGTAGCGTTGAATTTTGCTTTGATATGTAAATCAGAAGTGCCGATACCGGTATGTATCCGTGGCCGCTTTGCATATTTTAATGCTTCGCCTGCTGCTTCTATATCTTTTTCAACAGCACGACTAAGGCCGCAGACCGTTGCCTCTTTAATTACTTTGGAAATTTCTTCCACCGATTTAAAATCGCCGGGGCTGGAGATAGGAAAGCCTGCTTCAATAATATCTACACCCAATTCCTCTAATTGCAGGGCCAGTTCTAATTTCTCGTTGGCGTTCAGTTTGCAACCGGGCACCTGTTCGCCATCCCGAAGGGTTGTGTCGAAGATATGAACTTTACCATCTGCCATAATAAATGTATAAATTGGTGAGATGAAAATGCAGGCTGCTTATTTTTGTATCTGTCACCGCATTTAAAAATATTGTGACAGTACGGGGATTGCCTGCCCGACTAAATTACCTTTGTTATAAGGGTAATGGAAATCAAAATACGGTGTCTTTTACACCTTGTAAAGGCGTAAAATTCTGCTGAAACCCTTTACTGTATTGTGTTTTTAATTTTTAAATTACGATGCCCAACCGCTCAACAGATGCCTTGTTTCAACTCGTTAAATCACTGGAAAAGAGTGAAAAACGCAATTTCAAGCTCTATGTAAAGCGGAATACGGCCACGGAGGACTTAAAAATCATACAGCTCTTTGATGCATTGGATAAGATGAACGACTACGATGAGAAGCAATTATTGAAGAAAACCAAGAGCATCAGCAAGCAGCAACTCTCCAATATTAAGGCACATTTATACAAGCAGATACTGTCCAGCCTCCGGTTGATAAAAGATGAAGACAATATTGACATCCAGTTGCATGAGCAGATGGACCATGCCCGGATATTATATAATAAAGGTCTCTACCACCAAAGCCTGAAAATGCTGGAACGGTTAAAGGAAACTGCAAGGGCTTATCACCAGTTGACTTTTTTGCAGCAAGCTTTGTTTTTTGAAAAAAAGATTGAAACCTTATTCATTACCCGCAGTATGCAGGACAGGGCTGATAAACTGGCGGTAGAATCAGATACTGTCAACAGCCAGTTAACGCTGGTGAACAAACTTTCTAATCTTTCCTTACAGTTATACAGTTGGTATATTAAAAATGGGTTGGCAAGAAATGAAAAGGATAACAAGAGTATTCAATCCTTCTTTGAAAAACATTTTCCGGCAGATGCTGACAAAGCAACCGGCTTCTACGAAAAATTATACCTGTACCAGAGTTATGTCTGGTATGCATTTATCCGGCAGGATTTTTTAAACTATTATCGGTACTCGCAAAAATGGGTTGACTTGTTTGCTGTTTACCCTGGGTTGCTGAAAGTAGAAACGGCAAACTATATTAAAGGTATGCATAACCTGATGGGTGCACAGTTCAACCTCATGAATCATGAAAAATTGGCCGCCAGCATTAAACAGTTTGAGCAGTTTGTAAAACAAAAACATATAGAAGAGAATGAGAACAACCGCATACTGGCTTACCAGTATTTATATACAGCAAGGATAAACTTATATTTTTTACAAGGCACATTTACCAAGGGCCTTCGTATGGTTCCGTTCCTGGAAGAAATGCTGAAAGAGTACAGCTTGTATCTGGACACTCTCCGTGTGCTGGTGTTTTATTATAAAATAGCCAGCTTGTATTTTGGCAGTGGTAATAATGAAAAAGCCATTGATTATCTCAACCGCATCATCAACCAAAAAGGGGATCTGCGTACCGACCTGCATTGCTATGCCCGCCTGCTGCACCTGATTGCCCATTACGAACTGGGCAATTTTGATTTGCTCGAATACCTTATCAAATCTGTTTATCGCTACA
>JAJAZO010000046.1 GCA_026785745.1 Chitinophagaceae bacterium
AACGCCGCAAAAGGGATAGCGGCCATTACCCAGTTTTCGAAATTATCGCTATTATTTACAAAGGGAATAAAAATAGCCCCCAATAAGTATAATAATAAAAGGCTCCAGCCTTTACGTACCTGTATCAGCATCTTCCGGAGGTTGTCTTGCACATAATAGCCTCCTCCCAAAAATGGTACAACCAACAGGAAAGCACTGCCGGCCAGCCACATAGATTGTTTGATGGAGGGCAGCCCGATAGAGAAATGTGGCAACAAATGCTGCCAGCTCCATTTATCATCCACAAAAAGATAGATTGCATAGAAATAAAAAGGAGTTGTTATACCGACAATGCACAATACCCATTCATTTAATTTGAAAGGACGCATTACTGCAAGGGCCAGCAATATCCAAACGATAAAAGTAATGGCCGTAAAAAAAATAAAGGATCCTATTCCCATTGCCATACCAATATTAAAAATGGCTCCCTTCGCATCTGGCTGATTGTAAATTTTAAACAACCCCGACAGTACAAATAATAAAATGGTGTTCACAATAAGAGGAGCTGAAAAATAATTCCATTCGGGCAACAGGGAGGTAATGAGCAGATACGCCATACCGGGAAAAAAAGTTGGCCTACTCATCATCCGCTGGGTATTGATGAAACGGGTAAGTATTATCGCTTGCAGAAATAATAACCCAAATGCCAAAACAGGATAAAGTGCCGGGCTTGAGTGGCCTGTTGGAGCTGCAAATTGTAAAATCCATTGGAAGAGAATACCATCATCTGCCCTGACTATCGGTATATGCGGATGCAGGAACATCGGAAGTTTAATCAACACTCCGAAAACCAGCAACAGGAAAATATTGGACGCGGTTTTCTGTTTAAAAATGCCAATCACGGATAATGGAAGGTATTAATTTAGTTCTGCGAATATTCAATCTTTGCAAAGCAAATATAGTTACGATACAGACAGGGAACAATCATTTGCCGGGAACTTACCTGCTTGCCATATTTTGGCATGAACAAATAACCTTTATCGAGGTTTTTTAAAGTTGGATTGCGGTTCATTTGTCCGTCTGGTGAAATACTATAATCAGACAGCAGATTATTTCTTCGCTCCTGCTGGTTAAATAGAAAATGAACCTGTCCGCCGGTATTCATCAGTTGATAAGATAGCAAATCATCCGTCTCATCATCATATTGGGTTTTTCCCATTACATTATTCCATTCTAATTTGCCTTTATCATCAAACGATAGAACAGTAATATTATCTGCATGGTAGCGAACAGACTGGTTGTTATTCATCCGGGAACCCCAGAAAGAATTACTGTAGTAAGGAGAATAGTAATTGCTGTTATTGAAAGACGACATAAAAGGCGATCCATAGAGGTAATCCCACCGGTTCCAGTTATTAAAACGGGAAGTGGTAAAATAAGCTTCGCTGCCTATGATAAATCCCCCGTCTTTGCGGGTGATGATGTTGCGGATAAAATAGTCGTTGAATGCAGTTTTGATACTGGCATCGCCCCTCGCTTCTTTTCGTAATTCTTCGCTGAAAGGATTGGTGCTTTCAAAATAGGGCTGGGCTTTCGTTTTGTCCCACGCATAAAAATAAAGCCCTTCAATGTTACCTTTTCTTTCCTGGAAGTAAAAAGAAGTAAGAAAGTAACGTTTATTATAATTGTCCACTTTTATGTGTATTTCATCCAGCCAGGTTTTTTCAATTTTCAATTCATTCATCTGCAAGGTATCGGCCTGGGCATATTTAACCACAAAAGCAGCTTTGCTTATATTATCGTTATTGTTACGAAAAAACTTACTGAAAACCATATCCCCGTCATTGTCAAGATAAAAATCATTGATAAAATCATTCCGCTCTTCCATCGGAATGGCTATGCGGCTTTTTTTCAGCAGCTCCAGCTTATCATTCATCAACAAGCTGGTTAAGAGGTACGAGCTTTTATTCTTGCTGTTGATTTTAAAAACAATCAGTTTACTCTTGTCTTCACTACTTTGAACAGTATAGATTTTATTATTAGCTGCAAAACCAAGATGTGTAGTATCCAGCTCTGTTATATTCCCTATCTTATTTCCATTGGCATCAATCTTAGAAGCCACACAGTAAATAACATTCTTTTTTTGATACTGGTAGATCATATAGCAAAAATCATTGTACGGGAAGAAATCAACATTAATCATACGATCGTTATCCGGTACATAATCCTGTTCTACTTTAGCTACCTGCTGCATATCATTATCCAGCACCGTTATCCAGTTTTTACCCCTGGTATTTTTATACAACAAAAAATTGCCGCCGATTTTACCGGCTATTTCAAAATCCATCCGGCGGGTATCGTCCCTGTCCGGCTCTGAGTACACAATCCTTTGGGCAGTAGCTGCCAACCCCATGCAAATTATCAATGCAGCTAAAAACAACCGTTTACCAATCATAATAATCTGATTTTTTGCTTATTAAAGTTACAGGATGCCTGCCAAAACCGGGCCTGATATTTTATTACTGATGCAGATTTTTCAGGTATTACATGAACGATGAACGGGAAGCCATAGCTGTGTGCCATCACTTAATTTAGGGAATCTCTAAAAACCCTCCAAGAGTTAACCAAAAGCAACTTTTTTTGAGTGGAGAACTCTTGGAGGGATTAGTTTTTAGAGATGCCATTTATTCC
This sequence comes from Chitinophagaceae bacterium, assembly GCA_026785745.1. Lineage (GTDB taxonomy): Bacteria > Bacteroidota > Bacteroidia > Chitinophagales > Chitinophagaceae > JJ008. The sequence continues at coordinate 2,671 of JAJAZO010000046.1, forward strand.
CGGTGACTTATAAGGACGAACGGTAAAGTTTAAAGGTTTGTTCGTTTGAATTGATTTTTGCTTATACCTTTGCCGGCAACCTCAAGCAGAGTTAAACAATCTGTACCCGCCCTTGTCTTTTAATAAATATTGGACTACGGCGGGCAAGCAAGGACCCAAACAACAATACAAAAAAGTGAGAATACCGACTAACAGAGTCACTGGCGCCGGATTACTTATTGCCTTAGGAATTATTTACGGAGATATTGGCACATCACCCCTTTACGTTTTCAATGCCATAACCAATGGAAGAGTTATAAGTGAAGACTTGATTCTTGGAAGTCTGTCCTGCATTATCTGGACACTTACTTTACAAACTACTATTAAATATGTAATTCTCGTTTTACGGGCCGACAACAAAGGTGAAGGCGGAACCTTTGCTTTGTTTGCATTGGTAAGACGGCGAAGAAAATGGCTCGTTATACCAGCTATGATTGGCGGTGCCGCACTATTGGCGGATGGCATCATCACCCCGCCTATTTCTATAACCTCTGCTATTGAAGGCTTGAAAGAACTGCCTTATCTCGGAATAGAAGAAGGAAGCAATACAGTTGTCATCATTGTTCTAAGCATCCTGGCACTTTTTTTCTTCATGCAGCAGTTTGGTACCGCTTCTATTGGCAGGTTGTTTGGCCCCATCATGTTTATCTGGTTTACCATGTTGCTGGTTCTTGGTCTTATACATGTGTTTGATGACCTGGCTATTTTCAAAGCATTAAGTCCGCATTATGCCATTCAGTTTTTAAAAAATTACCCCGGAGGTTTTTGGCTACTGGGTGCAGTATTTCTTTGTACTACAGGTGCAGAAGCTCTTTATAGTGATTTAGGCCATTGTGGTCGCCGTAATATCCGTGCCACCTGGTTTTATGTAAAAACATGCCTGCTTATAAACTATTTTGGACAAGGGGCCTATTTATTGGCAAATAGGAATGGCCTCCAGATTACAGATGAAATAAAAAAATCATTACACATTAATGCTTTTTATGATTTGATGCCGCAATGGTTCATCATCCCGGGTGTTATTATTGCCACCAGTGCCGCCATTATTGCAAGCCAGGCAATGGTTTCGGGTGCCTATACATTAATAAGTGAAGCCATGCGGCTGAACCTGTGGCCAAAAGTAAAAATCCGATACCCGTCGGAAGCTAAAGGGCAATTGTTTATTCCGGCTATTAACTTACTGATGTTTGCAGGGTGTGTAGGTGTAGTACTATACTTCCGCAAGTCTTCAGACATGGAAGCTGCATATGGTCTTGCCATTATAGTTACCATGTTGATGACTACTATTCTTTTTTCGAATTTTCTTGTGCTTAACAGGATAAAGTCAGTATGGATTTATATTTTCCTTGGGCTTTACCTGACAGTAGAAACAGGATTCTTAGTTGCCCTGATGGTCAAATTTACACATGGAGGCTACATCACTTTAATGATAGGAATGGTAATGTTCTTTGTCATGTATATTTGGTACAGAGCCAGAAAAATTAAAAACCGTTATGTGGAATTCGTACGGATGGAGCATTATGTTCCAAAAATTCAGGAACTGAGTAATGATAAATCTGTTCCGAAATATGCCACCCACCTTGTTTACCTGACCAGTGCCAACAATCCAAAAGAGATTGAACATAAAATCATTTACTCCATATTAAATAAGAAACCAAAACGAGCCGACATCTATTGGTTTGTACATGTGGACACGGTAGATGATCCTTATACCTGTGAGTATAAAGTAGAACACATCATTCCCAACGATATTATCCGGGTAGATTTCCGTTTAGGATTTCGGATGGAACCAAGGATCAACCTGATGTTCCGTAAAGTGGTGGAAGATCTGGTAGCAAATAAAGAAGTGAACATTATCAGCCGTTATGAAAGCCTGGCCAGCAGTAATACAGTCGGCGATTTCCAGTTTATGGTAATGGAAAAATACCTGAGCCAGGACAATGAACTGCCTTTTACAGAGAGAGTAATTATGAAATTTCATTTCTGGCTGAAAGAGCACAGTCTTTCAGAAGAAAAAGGTTTTGGATTGGATGCGGCGAATGTTACCGTTGAAAAATTTCCATTGATTGTAGCTCCTGTAACTAATCTGAAATTGAAACGGATTGCAGACAATTAATCCTGTTGGTAAAACAAATTTTCATTTCCCGGTTACCAACTATACATTTGTGTCCGTTTTATAAAAGCCCGTCAATAGAAAACAGCTCCGGGCAGCAAATATGTCTGTAAATACAAAAAAAGTTACTCCTCTAGGTGTATTAGTAGCCCTCGGTATTATTTTCGGAGATATAGGAACTTCCCCGCTCTATGTATTCAATGCTATTATTGGAACAAAAGTTATAACCGAGCAATTAATTGTTGGCAGCCTTTCCTGTATTATATGGACTCTTACCATTCAGACAACGATTAAATATGTGTGGCTGACATTGAAAGCCGACAATAAAGGTGAAGGAGGGATTTTTTCTTTGTTTGCCCTGGTACGAAGACGAAAAAAATGGCTGGTGATTG
>JAJAZO010000047.1 GCA_026785745.1 Chitinophagaceae bacterium
GCTCTATTCCTGGGAACACCACCATTTTGGAGCTATGACTAAAAGTTCGTTCTGGAATTTTGTATCCAACCGGGCTTTTCAAAGATTAGATGCTGTTGTTTGCCTTAATGCAGATGAAAGAAATCATTATGCGGCTGTCAGTAAAAAGGCAGTTGTAATTCCCAATTTCATTGAGCCGGTTGGTGCAGAAACACTGCCCTCCTATGAGCAAAACAAGAAAACAGATATTCTCTCGGTGACAAGGTTCAATCATATAAAAGGTATTGACCTTTTTATGTCTGTTGCCAAAATTGTTTTACAAGAAAAACCCGGCCTCACCTGGAAAGTGATTGGCTATGGTCCGCAGGAAGAAGAAGTAAAACAATTTATACTAAAAGAGAATCTTAGTCAGCAACTACTTCTTCAACATGCTGCTGCTATTGATATAACTACAGAATATCAGCAAGCATCCGTTTTTGTAATGACATCCCGCAACGAATGTTTTCCGCTGGTGCTGCTGGAAGCTATGAGCAACGGTATTCCTTGTGTAGCTTTTGACTGCGATACCGGCCCAAGACATATTATTCAGCATAATAAAACAGGCCTGTTGATTGAAAAAGAAAATGTAACAGAAATGGCGAAAGTAATTTCAGCACTAATACAAGACAACGACAGAAGAAAAAGCATGAGTGATAATGCACTTGCAGCCGTTGAACAATTTTACCCGGACAGAGTGTATGAACAATGGGAAAAATTATTTCAGAAATAATTGAAGGCAATTCCTGGCACTTATAATTTCGGAGGGTAACGATACCTGAGTTTTCTCCATTTTCTGCCCCACCATACTATTCCTTTCTGAAAAATATTTCTTTCTTTACTGAGGACTATTTCTTCAAAATCTTTTCGCTTTTTAATTACGATAAACTGGTAATCATTTTTCACCCACACACTGTACGTTTCAAATTGGATAATATCAAGCCCTGCTTTTGCCAGTACAGTTGCTAAATAATCCGGATAAACAGGCTGGTCAATCTCCTGCAGGGCAGCAGGATTATTCTTTTCATCAAATAAAATAGAAGCAGGGTTAGGTATATTAATAAGCAGGGAAGAATCAGTATGCATCCACCGGTTAATTTTTGCAAATAATACAGCATGATCTTCTACCGGTATATGTTCAATTACATCAAATAGCAGAACAAAGTCAAATGATTTAGCAGTTGGTTCCAGTTTTAATATATCCCCTGCAAAAAGCGATAGATTAGGTCTTATAAGATTCTTTTTTACATACTCGATAGATTGGGGGCTTATGTCGGTTGCTTCAATCCTTCCGGTCTTCACTTTCCGGGTAAGCAGGTAAGTCAGTGTACCAATTCCGCAACCAATTTCCAGTACGGTAGAATTTGTGTGCAAACCCATTTTGCACAATCGGCGGTATAAGCCAGCTATTCTGTCATTAATACCGGATTCTACCTGGTTTTTAATGAAATGGTCATAAAATTTGGCGGAACTCATTATCAGGTGTTGAAAATCTAAAATACAATTATAAATTTAAACCGGAAATTGTATGCTATCCCGGATAATAAATAAAGTAAGATTGCTATTCCCACAGGATACAAAAAAAGTATTCCGGTCTATTTATAAAAGAAATGGATGGGGTTCTGCCGAAAGTATTTCCGGCCCCGGTTCTACGTTAGCATATACGGCCCTTCTCCGCCAGCAATTGCCTGAGCTACTTCATTCGCTTCAAATAAAAAAATTGCTTGATGCTCCCTGTGGTGATTGTAACTGGATAAATAAAGTTGACCTCTCCGGGATTAATTATACGGGTGCCGATATTGTACCGGAAATAATAGAAGCCAACCAACTAAACTACCCCGATAAAAATTTCATCAACGCAAACATTATTGCAGATAACCTTCCGGCCGCCGACCTGGTACTATGCCGTGACTGTTTTATCCATCTCCGGAAAAAGGAAATAACAGACGTTATTCAAAACTTTAAACGCTGCGGAATAAAATATATGCTGGCCAGCACCTACCCGGTTGAAAGAAATACAGAGATATTAACCGGTCATTTTCGTCCTGTCAATCTTGAGCTGGCCCCCTTCAATTTGCCTGAACCAATAAAAAAAGTAAAAGATTATACAGAAGATGCTGCTGTCCGCTATCTCAGCTTGTGGTTGCTGGAAGATGTAAAATTATAACGGCTTTATTTGATAACAATTCTGCCGGTATAATCAATCCTGCCCAAAAAAGTATTGGGGATAGAAGTAAAATATTCATCCGTAGCTTTTCTTGCTCCCTGCCATGCTCCGTAATCATCCACTATCAGCACACCATGCTTTTCCAGTAAAGGATAGAGATGTATCAATTCATGTTTTGTGGATTCGTACCAGTCCGTATCTAATCGCAACAGTGAGATTTTTGAAGGTATTGTACCGGGCACAGTTTCTTCTACCTTACCTTTTACTAATACAATATTCTCCACAGGATAGCCTGTCTTGTTCATATTTGCCTTTACTTCTTCGATAGGCGAATAGCACATATTATTAAGAGTATCTGTTACCTTTCCTCTGTCCCATTGATCTTTTTCTTCTTGTCCGTCCATCTCGCCGGGTTTTGTCATTCCTTCAAATGTATCATACAGATAAATCTTCCGGTTGCTGATACCTGCTTCCAGCAATGTATAAGCCATCAGCATTGAACTGCCCCCTTTCCATACACCACATTCCACCAAATCGCCTTCTAAATTATTTTTGATAATATAATTCACTGTTTGGTATAGCGAATAGCGTCTTTCTACCGGCACCAGGGTGAAGTCTTTTACTTTCTTATTTATCTCCAAAAATTTTTTATCCTGTTCAATGTCAGACAGGTTCACCAACTCCAGTCTCGATTTCCGGATGATCTTCAGGCCCAGCAGCCCCAGTGGATAATTTATGAGTTGAGATAGTTTCAAGAATCAGATCGTTCTTTGCCTAACAATTGAATTAGGAGTTGAAAATCTTTTTGCAAGTCCGGCAATCGTAAAACAATTGTATCCCAAACAATCATATTATTTATACCAAAATACTCATGAATAATAAAATTGCGAAAGTCTTTGATAATCCGCCACTCAATTTGTTCATGTTGGCTTTTAAAATCATCGGGAATTCTTGAAACTGCTTCGCCGATTATCATAAAATTCCTTTCCACAGCATCTTTCGTCTTTTGATCCTGTTCATATTGTTCAAAACTTAATTCCTGAGTATAATCAAATATATGATTAATTGAAAAAGTAATATCCTCCAATAAAAGCAGCAAATCCCTTTCAGACATGTATCAGGTTTTTTTCTACATACGGAAGATACCGGGGTTTAATGCCGCGACGGGACACAATATCAATTTTATGATGAAACAGATCTTCCAATTCGTGTGCCAGCCTGATATAATTGAATCCGTCTATGCGGTCATTAAAATCTACCAGTATATCAATGTCGCTTTTTTCATTACTATCTCCTCTTGCATATGATCCGAACACCCCAAGTTCAGAAATAGGATACCTTTTCTGAAGGTCAGGTTTCTTCGCTTTAAGTGTTTCTAATATTTGCTTTAGAGTGTACATAGTTCAAAATTACAAATTAAAAGGCTAAAACAAAACAGGCATCATATATGACACCTGTTTTAAACCCTTATATTTCTTTATTAAACTTAATCGTCAAGCTTCAACACTGCTAAAAAGGCCTCCTGCGGCACTTCCACATTTCCTATCTGCCGCATCCGCTTCTTACCTTCTTTTTGTTTCTCCAACAGTTTACGTTTACGGCTGATGTCACCACCATAACATTTAGCTGTTACATCCTTCCGCATAGCAGACAGGGTTTCCC
>JAJAZO010000048.1 GCA_026785745.1 Chitinophagaceae bacterium
GGACATGATGGTGGTTTTTATGTAAATGCCGGAAATCTCTGGCAAGCAGCAGTTGTTTTTTCTGCAAGAAGATTAATAAAGCCAACTTGGATTAATGATAGAGACCAGTTTTTACAACCCACAGAACCGTTAACCGACGAATTTAATAACGATTGCTTAATATGGATGCTCTTTAATGGCAGCAACTTAACCGCCAGTGCCAACGATCTTGAATGGAATGGCAAAAAATGGTCTATCGTAAATCATTTTATTCCCTACACCGAAGAAGAAGTAAATGCACCGGACCGTTTTGAAAGCGATTTTATGGTGAAATATTTAGCGGATAAAAAATTATCTGCCGAAGCTACATTGGTATTGCAGCAAGGTAAAATATTATGGCAAGCCTACTTTGCACATACCGATGAACGAACAGTACGGGATGAGTTAAAACTAAACCGTGCCGATGTAGGTTGGTACCAGGTAAGAAAAGCCCTGCAAGCCCGTAATAGCAATAGCGATTTTGCCCCCACTGATTTTAAACGTTTTGAAGAAGCATATAAAGCGTTGACTGAAAAATTGCAACCGCAGGTATATGAGTTGGGCTTTTTGAAGATTTAAACATTCTTCGGCTCTGCATTTCTTTCCCAAACGAGTGTCAGATAGCTTTGTGCAAGAATAGGTGGCACTCGTTTTAATGGCAGACTTGTGGTATCTAAGTTCTATTAAATGGCTTCACGCCGTGGTTCATGTCCTCACCAACCAAAAACAATTTACTTATACAACTTCGCCTTCAGCATCGGCTTTACACTATCCTTAATACTTTGAAAAAGATTTAAAGGCACTCCCCCGCACCCGATAGCTATCGGGTTTGATAAGATAGACAGCAGGGAAGTAAAAGCGAATATTGAAAAAATCGATGTAGCATTAATGAATAAAGAGATACCCAAAGAAGTGAAGCAGAAGCTGAATTATACCAGGAAAAACTGGCCTGCCAAACTAAAACAATACAGCAAATCCGAAAAGATACTGGCTGGTCGCAACAGTTAAAGTAAAACTGAGTCGGGTGGTTCGTTTATACGGATGGAAGAAGACTATATGAAAAACGGGCAGCTTAAACCTCCTTCCCAGACGAGTGTCAGATGGCTTTGTTCCAGGATTTGTGGCACTCGTCAATTAAGGCAATTATTCCCAGTGCTTCCATGCTCCCCGCACATTATACAGCGGAGTCTTGCACTATTTCTTACCAACCAATAACCGACCTATAAATCTTTCGGAGTCCCTGTGCTTTGGCCCGGAAAAAAGGTGAAGTATTCTTTTTTTTCTTCAACTTTCTTAGTTTAATAAAATAAAACTTGAGTAAAGAAATAAAGACCCGCCTTCATGTTGAAAGCTGTGCATTTCGAGGAGTCAGAGAAGGGGTGGCTCTTTTCTCATGTTCACTTGTAAGTAAATCTTCACATAAGAAATATATTTTTGTCACACTATTTTTTCTTTTGCATCTACCCACTGAAAAATGAAATAATTTAACTGCTGATCCCGTTATAGACGTTACAGTATGCTAACATTTTACAGACGAGTAATTCTCCTATATTTTTTCTGGTAAGAGTACTATAGTTTTTTTACTTCCTTTGTTTACTGTTTATCATACTTAATAGTATTTGTACTATGCAAGTTGTTTTTTTGGCGATAAAAGTATCGGAAAACTTGCATGTATAAGATACGCATATTACTTTTAGAACGGAATCGAACAAATCCTGAGAAGACAACGTAAATCCAATCATGAAACAAACCACTTGCAATCGAAACATTACTATTGTTTGTTTCATTCTTCTAAATTGTTTTTCGTTGTAATCAAAGGATAAAATGCTCAACTGAGCAGTTGTATTTTTATTATCATCCAATATCCAAAAGAGAAACAATGAAAAATTGTACACAAATTTTATTAGCGAATCATCAGTCGCCTGATAAAAGTTTTACTGCATCAAAAATCAAAAGATGTTTAAGCGGTTTTCAGAAAACTTTTCTGCCACTTGGTTTTTTGTTTTCATTTATTGCATCTTCATCTGCAGTATCGGCACAATTAGGTATTTATAATTTTACGGGAGCCGGTGCATGTCCAAATCAAAACCCTGCGGTAACGACACAGCCATCCAATGCAGTTTTCAGTAATTTCTCCAACACTAATACTACATGTGCTGCCACCACAGATCAATTTGTTAGCATTGGCTGGAACACAGGTAATTCCATTGACTTGACTCGGTATAATGATTTTACCATTACGCCTGTGGTAAACTATGGGTTAACGTTAACTTCCTTATCCTTTACTCATAGTGTAGATGAAAACGGCGGTGGTAGTGGATCCGGTAATACAGCCTGGATACTTCGGTCAAGCCTTGACAATTATGCAACAAATATTGCAACAGGTTCTGCCAATACAGGAGCTCAAACACCTGTAGTAACCTTGCCATCGGGCAGCTTTAGTAATATTGGAGCAGTAACCTTCCGGTTATATCTTACTGAGATTAAGATAAACACTACAGCATGGAGTATAGATGATGTAACGCTTAACGGTTCGGTAGTTTTATTGCCAGTAGTTCCTGCAAACCCAACCTCAAACTCTCCGCAGTGTTCTGTGTCCGGAGTAACGTTGACCGCAAGTGGCACAGCACCAATAGGAGAAACATGGTATTGGCAAACAAGTGCAACAGGAACCAGTACAGCTAATTCAGGATCAACTTTTACAGTTACTTCTTCAGGTACCTATTATATACGGTCGCAGGATAACACTTCTCTTGCATGGAGCAATGGAGCTGGCAGCATCACAGTAATAGCTACCCCCAATGTAAGTGTACCGGTATTTTCCTTAGGGGCCGCATCGGTAAGATGCCAGGGAGCCGGAGCAGTAACCTACACTGCAACAGCAACGAATACGACTGGAATAACTTATAGTCTTGATGCAACAAGTAC
>JAJAZO010000049.1 GCA_026785745.1 Chitinophagaceae bacterium
CTGCTAAACCTTTTAAAGGTTTAGAATTAACGGTGGATGCTTACCAGATTGATATAGATAACCGGATTGTACTCACCAATAATTTTACCGGTGGTGGCAATGCACCGTTGCAGGCCCAATTAAATGCGGCAGGGGCAGGTACTGCTAATTTCTTTTCTAATGCTATAGACACCAGGGCAAGAGGATTGGAAACAGTACTTTCTTATAGCACAAAATTTGCCCGCAAGCATTCATTCCGGGCTACACTTGCTGCCATATTTATTGACAATGAAGTGAAAAAAGGTGCAGATGGAAAGCCGATCATTAAGTCATCACCTGTTTTAATCAACACAGGGCAATTAGGAAATTATTTTAACCGGGAAGATCAAAGCCGTATTGAAGTAGCCAATCCTAGTAATAAATTAAGCCTCACATTGAATTATAAAGTGAGCAAGTTTGGAGCTATGGTTCGTTTTGTCAACTTTGGAAAAGTGGAATACCTTGATCCTTCTATTAATCCGGCTAATCCGGGTGCCTTCCCGATGAATGCATTCAATAATAATGCAAGAGAAACGCTGGACCAGGTTTTTGAGTCTAAGTTGGTAACCGATCTTTCATTGTCGTACCAATTGATTAAGCAACTGGCATTGACAATAGGCGCAAACAATTTATTTGATGTCTATCAGGACAGGCACACCCACAGCGGCAATATGAGCTCAGGTCGTTTTGTATTCAGCCGCAGGGTACAGCAGCAGGGTTTTAATGGGGCATATTATTTTGTCAGGTTAAAATTTGAACTGCCAACAAGCAAATAAAGATTCATTTTTTATAGTAAGGCCGCTGTTTTTACAGCGGTCTTATTTATTACCTGAAACCGTGTTGCCTACATTTGCATATCTTAGTCAGCTTAAAATAAGATTATGCACAAACGACTCCTGGTTTTATTCCTGTTTTTAATAACTACGCATCTTTCCTTTGCTCAACTAAAATCTCCGGAAGATTTTTTAGGTTATAAAATAGGCAGCCGTTACACTCCGCATTTTAAAATAGTAAATTATTTTAATCATGTAGCGGCTAATGCTACAGCCACGGTCAAGCTACAGCAGTATGGTGAAACCAATGAAGGCCGTCCCTTATTGCTTTCATTTATCAGCTCACCGGATAACATGAAAAACCTGGAAGCGATACGGATGAATAACCTGCGGCTTGCCAACCTGGCGAAAGATAAAGCTGCGCCGGTTGAAGAAAATGCCCCGGCTATCGTGTGGCTCAGTTATAATGTACATGGTAATGAAACTTCAAGTTCAGAAGCAGCATTGATGACAATCTGGTCTTTAGTTGATCCATTTGATAACAAAACAAAAGAATGGCTGAAAAACACAGTCGTAGTTATTGATCCCTGTATAAACCCTGATGGAAGAGACAGGTATGTAAACTGGTTTAATTCAATCGTTGGGAAAAAGGCTAATGCGAGCCGCATATCCCGTGAGCATCGGGAACCCTGGCCGGGCGGACGTACCAATCATTACAATTTTGATTTGAACAGGGACTGGGCCTGGCAAACACAAATTGAAAGCCGCCAACGTATTAAAATGTATAATGAATGGATGCCGCATGTTCATGTGGACTATCATGAGCAAGGAGTTAACCAACCTTATTATTTTGCCCCTGCTGCACAACCTTATCATGATGTTATCACTTCCTGGCAAAGAGATTTCCAGGTAACGATTGGAAAAAATCATGCAAAGTATTTTGATGCGAATGGCTGGTTGTATTTTACAAAAGAGGTTTTTGATTTGTATTATCCTTCTTATGGCGATACCTATCCCACTTATAACGGTGCTATTGGTATGACGTATGAACAAGGTGGTGGCGGAGCAGGCGGAGCTGCTGTATTGAATGATGAAGGCGATACACTGACTTTGTTTGACAGGGCCATTCATCACTATACCACCTCACTCAGTACTATTGAAATTTCTTCGCTAAATGCGGGGAAGCTGGTAAAAGAATTTCGAAAATATTTTAATGAAGCTGTTGCATCCGGCATCGGCGAGTATAAAACGTATGTAATAAAAAATAATGCAAAGGATAAAGAACGTATTGAATCGTTGCTTGACTTGCTGAATAAAAACGGTATTCAATATAGCAGCGGCTCAGGGGCAGGGAAGGGGTATAATTATAATACAGGGAAAGAAGAATCTTTTACACTGAACAATGATATTGTAATAAGTGCTTTGCAACCAAGGTCTGCCATGGTAAAAGTTTTGTTTGAACCCAAAGCAAAACTTGTTGACTCCGCTACGTATGATATTACAGCCTGGGCATTACCCTATGCTTACGGACTGGAAGGCTATGCCAGCCGTGACAGGATAAACGGCATTGGAACAGTAACAAAAACTAAAGTAATCAATGCAGAAACAACTTATGGATATGTGATGCACTGGAGTGGTATTCAAACAGTGAAAACCGCCGGGCAGTTATTACAGAAAGGAATATTACTACGTTATGCTACACATCCGTTTGAAGTAAATGGAAATAAGTTTGAAAGGGGAGCTATAATAATTTTAAAAACCGCTAATAAATCTTTTGGTAATGATCTCTGGACAGAAGTAAAAAAAGCGGCTGATGCAAATAATATTCAGTTGTATCCTGTCTCCACTGGTTTTGTTGATAAAGGATATGATTTTGGCAGCGGACAGGTTGTTCCATTAAAAGCCCCCAAAGTTGCTCTGCTTACGGGAGAAGGTATTGGCGGTAATTCAGCCGGCGAAATATGGCATTTCTTTGAGCAACAAATTGATTATCCCATCACACTAATCAATGTGAATGATATTGGCCGTGTCAACTGGAATGAAATTAATGTATTGATTATGCCAGATGGAAATTATCGTTTCCTTGGTGAGAAAGTTACTGCTGATGCTTTTAAAGACTGGGTCAATAAAGGTGGAAGGGTAGTAGCATTAGAAGGAGCTGTAAATGCTTTATCAAGGCCAGATGCTGCGGGTTTGGGTTTTAGTATAAAATCAAAAAAAACTCCTGATGCCGACTTGCCTGCCGGACAGGCAAACAAGAAAGAGGAGAAAGTGAATTATGATTTGTTGAAAAAATTTGAAGACCGGGAAAGAGATAATATTACCAATATCACACCCGGTTCTATTTATAAAGTGGAGATTGATAATACTCATCCGCTGGCTTATGGATATCCCAATTATTATTATACACTGAAGATGGATGACAATGTGTATGAGTTCTTCAAAGAAGGCGGATGGAATGTGGGAGTGATTAAAAAAGACAACCAGGTATCGGGGTTTGTAGGTAATCGCTTAAAAGATAAATTGAAAGATGGATTGGTATTTGGATCCCAGCAAATGGGTGGCGGATCCATCAGTTATATCTCCGATGATGTGATGTTCCGGAACTTTTGGGAGAATGGAAAACTGATGCTTTGCAATGCTGTTTTCTTTGCCGGGCAATAAATTTTAATTAAACCATGAACATAGAAGGCCGGTTGTTAATACCGGCCTTATTTATTTAAACGGTTTCTGTCGCTTTTTCAACAAACAGTATATTCGCTTAATAATTATATGTCAATGCGGAAAACTATTGTATTTATACTTTCTCTCTTTTTCATCCTGAGCTTGCCGAAGGACAATCTCTTCGCTCAACCACCGCAAAGCTGGACATCAGCCGACATGTACCAGGCAATAAAAAAATTAAATGTGCTTGGCTCTGTTTTATATATAGCAGCTCATCCCGATGACGAAAATACCCGGCTGATAACTTATTTATCGAAGGACAGATTATTCCGCACTGGCTATTTGTCTATTACAAGGGGCGATGGTGGTCAAAATTTAATTGGAGATGAACAGGGAATTGAATTAGGACTAATCAGAACACAGGAACTATTAGCCGCAAGAAGGGTAGATGGCGGCGAACAATTTTTTACAAGAGCTTACGATTTCGGCTACTCAAAAACACCGGAGGAAACTTTTACCAAATGGCACAAAGAAAAAATATTAAGTGATGTGGTGTGGGTGATAAGAAAGTTTCAGCCCGATATTATAGTTAATCGTTTTCCCGTTACCGGTGAAGGGGGTCATGGCCATCATACTGCTTCAGGTATTTTAGCAAATGAAGCGTATGCTGCTGCTGCTGATCCCAACCGTTTTCCGGAGCAATTAAAATTTGTATCGGTGTGGCAGGCAAAAAGAGTAGTGTGGAATACGTTCAACTTTGGCGGAACCAATACAACAAGGGATGATCAGTATAAAGTAGATGTAGGTGGCTACAATCCATTGCTGGGAAAAAGTTATGGAGAAATTGCGGCTATCAGCCGTAGCAATCATAAAAGTCAGGGCTTTGGTTCTGCTGCTACAAGAGGTGAGGCATTAGAATATTTCAAAACAACGGGTGGCACGGCTCCTGTTAGTGACCTGATGGATGGAGTGGAACTAAGCTGGAAAAGAGTAGCTGGTGCAGAAGCCATTTCTGGCATAGTGGATAGTTTATCTTCTTCTTTTGATTTAATGCACCCTGAAAAATCGGTGAAAGGGTTAGTGAGATTGTACCAGGCAATAAAATCTTTGCCCGATGGCTATTGGAGGGATAAGAAGTTGTTAGAAACACAACAGTTAATAGAACAGTGCAGCGGATTATTTTTGGATGTTACTACTGCTGAACAATTTCCTGTGCAAACTGATTCGTTACGAATCAATTTTTCTTTTAATAACAGGTTGGGGACAGATGCTGTGCTTCTGAGGATAATGGAAGATAATTTTGACAGCTCCTTTTCAAAAACACTGGAGAAAAATAAGAATTTCAATTTTTCAAAATCTGTACTGGTACCTGCTGAGAAACCCATTACACAGCCATATTGGCTCTCCGGTAAAATGTCAGAAGGATATTATGATGTATCCAAACAAATATCTATCGGACAGCCAGATGTGGATCCGGCTTACTCATTTTTTATTCTGATAAAAATTTATGGAGAATGGATCACTTTTCAAAAGACTGCTAAGTATAAATTTACAGATCCTGTTCGGGGCGAACTGTATCAGCCATTAACAGTGTTGCCACCAGCCTTACTCTCGCCTGACGACAAGGTTAAAATTTCAAAAGATAATAATACATTCAGCGGTGTTTTAAATATAACGGGTAAGAAAAAAGGATTTAGTACTTTTTTGGACGGTGTAGGCCGGGAGCAGGTGGACAATGTAAAAGTTCAATACAGTCCTGATAAATTGGTATTTGATGAAAAGAATAAAGTAATACCTGTTTCATATACGGTAATTGCCAATAAGGATAATGAATATCATTTTGCAATGGATGCAAACAATGGCAGAAAGGATGTGCTTCATGCAGGAATGAAGGAAGTAAAGTACGATCATATACCCTACATCACTTATTTTACTACGGCAACTGTTACAAACACAAAACTCGATCTAAAAACGTACGGGAAAAAAATCGGCTATATTGTTGGTGCAGGAGATAAAGTGCCGGAGGCATTGGAGCAAATGGGTTATGAAGTGACCTTGCTTACTGATAAAGAGCTTTCAAAAAATAATCTCAGCCAGTTTGATGCAATTTTAACCGGGGTAAGAGCTTACAATACCAACGATTGGATGAATAAGTACTACGACAAGCTGATGAAGTATGTAAACGAAGGCGGTAATTTAATTGTGCAGTATAACACCAGCAACCAGATAGGCCCGGTAAAAGCAAAGATTGGTCCTTATAATTTCAATATAACAAGAACCAGGGTGACAGATGAAAACGCAACGGTTAGTTTATTAAAACCTGAACACCCGGTATTTAATTTCCCCAATAAAATTGTGCAGGATGATTTTAAAGGGTGGATACAGGAACGCAGTATATACCATGCCACCGACACATCGGGTAAGTTTGAAAAACTAATTGGTATGAATGATCCTGGCGAAAAATCGGATGATGGTAGTTTGATTGTTGCGAAATACGGGAAGGGTTGGTTTACTTATACGGGTATTGTATTCTTCCGGGAGTTGCCGGCTGGTGTACCAGGCGCATACAGGTTGTTGGCTAATATCATTGCATTGAATAAGAAAAAAGGATTTTAATGGCAGAAGAGCGAAAACCAAGTTTACGGAGAGGGGAGATGGCATTTATTTTCGCCATTGTTATAGGATTAGTGGTGGGCATTTTAATAAAGAAAGTAAAAGTGGGTATCCTGATTGGAATTGTGCTTGGTATAGTGATTGTACTGACAGGGTGGCTAAGAACCACCCGAAAATGATTGTATGCAAACACCCGATAACGATAAGGCCCCATTCTTCAAAAATTGGAACTACTGGTATGCAGTTGTAATTGGCTTTCTTGTTGTACTGATTATTCTTTTTACCTTCTTTACCAAACGATATTCATGAACCAGTTGGATTGGATAGTACTGGTTGTTACTTTGCTAGCCATCATTTCTTATGGCTTGTATAAAAGCCGTACTTCTCACAACCTGGATGGTTATTTTCTCAGCAACAGAAGTTTGCCCTGGGGAATGGTGCTGCTGAGCATTATGGGTACGCAGGCCAGTGCTATTACTTTTCTTTCTGCACCAGGGC
>JAJAZO010000050.1 GCA_026785745.1 Chitinophagaceae bacterium
ATTAAAACCTTTGTACACATACGGAGTTGAAACGGGTACTCCGTTTACAACTTCATACACTGGATTTTTATCAGCATGCATATAATCCATTGCCCAGGGAAGACCGCCTAACAGCAGGATGGAGCCAACATTGAGACGAATCCACTGCGATAAATTGCCCGGAAACCGGTAAGCAGTTTGATACGACAAACGCAGATTATTGTCTTTGGCTATTTTAATAAGTGCAGCAGCCCTTGGAGTAAACTGGCCTTTAAAATTTTCATTCTTATCAAACCGGCCAGATGCTGTCAGTGTTAACTTGTCTCCGAATAGTTTTCGGGTTACCTGAATGTATCCGCCAATTTCATTAATGCTGATAGCTTTTAATGTATCAATAAATAAAGTGCCATAAGAGTCGAGAATATATTTTTTATAATTACCACCCACAATTACTTCGGCGGATTTTACGGCATCTCCAAAATTGTATTGCCCTTCCGACATCCAGCGTTGTGATTTTTCTTTGAACAATCCTCCATTGGGAATGGGGGTCTTTCTTATCTGGTCAAATATTTGATTGAAGGCAGGAGAACCTGCTTCGGGTCTGCCCTGGTCTGCAACTCCACGAGCCGTACGGTGTGCAACAACACTACTGGCACCACCAAAGATTGTCTGTGCATAAGCACCTGCATATTGTATATACCAACTACCGGCAGCATTGGCAGGATTATAACTCCGCTTCCATGCTTCATTAAAAAGTTGTGTAGCCACTGTGGCACTATACGCTTCGCCGGCATCTTCCTGGGTGGTATAAGTTCTAAAGAACCATTTCTTATGTTTCAACTCCAATTTATATTGGCCCAATTTTATTCCTTTCAGGGAATAGCGGTTATCATCCGTATAAACTGTATTGCCTGTGGACCAGTTGCCCAGTAAGATAGCTTCAACATTTTTTGACAGCTTATAATGTAAGGCACCAGACATTTTCAGGTTATACGTTTCCGGGTCAATCAAATCTTTTTCCGCATACCCTGTTCTTGAAACAGGTGTAGGATTTTGCATAGTACTGTATAATTGAAGAAAAGCATTTCGTACCGGGTGACCAACAGGATAACCCAGACCAATAGCTCCTATAAACTGGCGAACGTCAACCGAAGTTTCATCGCCATATACGTTCACACCATCATAATTAGGATCGGTTATACGGTTGCCGCTGATGAGTGTCCCCGATGTACCACTTCTCCTATAGTTTGCACTGTCATTTGCCAGCCAGTCAGTAGCTCCGAGGTATTGCATACCTACTTTAAATGCAAACTTGTTGTTGAAAGCTTTAGCCCAACGAAACGAGTAATCATTGTAAGAAGAAGCATTGGCTCTTTGTCTTTTATCAACATGCATAATGCCCTGTTTTATTTGCACACTGAGGCCCTGGTGTTTAAAAGGGTCTTTACTGTTGATGAGAATAGTGCCGTTCATTCCGCCGGGACCATATAAAGCGGAGGAGGCACCGGGAAGTAATTCTATACTTTCAATATCAAGGTCTGTTGGTCCGCAAAAATTGCCGACAAAAAAATTCAAACCAGGAGCCTGGTTGTCCATACCATCAATCAGTTGGTTTACTCTTGTGCTGCCACTGCCATTAAAGCCCCGGGTACTTGGTGTTTTAAAAGTGAGACTGGAGGTGGTCAGGTCTATCCCTTTAACATAGGCAGTAGCATCATATACACTGGTAGTGGGTAGTTGCCTGATTTTTTTATAATCGAGAAGTTCAGCAGAAAAGGCTGCATCTATTATCCTTGTCGGGATGCCTTTTGATGATAGAAAGACTCCTTCAAGCATAACTAAAGAGGGAGTGATCCGGATGGAGACTTCATCCGCATTATTGATTACCAGTTCACTTTGCTCATAAGTAGAATGAGTAATAAGTAATGTTGCCGGCAATGCAGGAATGGTTAAACGGAAACTACCAGTGGCATCCGTACTGGTGCCAGCAGTGCTGTTTTTTAAACGTACCGATACATTTGGCACCCCCTCCCCGGTGGAATTATCCACTACTTTACCGGTAATGGTTATTACAGTACCTGGTTGTGAATAAGCAGCATTCGTAAAGAAAAAGCAGACAATAGTCAATGCTAAAAAATACTTTTTCATAATAATAACAGGTTTGGTTTTTGACCTACTCGTATCGCTTTTCGGTTAATGCGCCGTACTCTTTTAGCAGGATTTTCCGGGCTCTCCTTAATACTTGTCAATTTATAGCGGTATTAAAGCTGGGGGAAACTGAATTTTGCCTTTAGTCTTCCCCGATTTGCAGTTATTACTAATTGTCCCATGCGGGGGATTGGCTGTTTGCAAAAAATCAAGTAACTTATCCTCTCCGGAAACGGAGTTGCAGATTTTGCAAAAACCTTTTTCAGCCTGATTATAACAACCAACTAATGACCACCACCGACTCACAGGATTATCTGTTTCAGCGGATTAAGGAGCTGTTGCCACATGATATCTCCATGGTAGATGCTATATCGGAGATTCTGAATGTAAGCAGCGACAGTGCCTACCGCCGCATCCGTGGGGAAACACCGCTGGTATTAGAGGAGGCTAAACAGCTTTGTGATAAATTTCATTTATCACTCGACCAGCTATTGGGTATAAGAAGTGGCTTTACCATTTTTCAAACTGAAAGGGTGCATTATAAAAACTTCAGTTTTGAAAAATATCTCCGTTCCATACTTGAACAGATGCAGCAGTTGAACGGATTTATAAAAAAAGAAATCATCTATCTCTCCAAAGACCTCCCCTTTTTTCATAATTTTTCCAATGAACCGCTGTTTGCTTTTCATTATTTTTTTTGGATGAAATCAATCCTCCGGCATCCTGATTTTGAAGACAGGGATTTTACACTGGACTGCCTTACCCCCGAAATAAAACAACTCGGTACCGATCTTATTCAAACATATAATAATATCCCTTCTACAGAAATATGGAATACCGAATGTATAAACAGTATTATTTTCCAGGTAGAGTCTTATAAAGAAGCCGGATATTTTGCCGACAGGAATGATATACGAAAAATATATGAAGCCGTTGAAGCAACAATCACTCATTTAAAAAATCAGGCGGAGAATGGTTGTAAATATTTACCTGATGAAAACCCAGAACTAAAAAAGAACAATTTCAAATTTCTTTACAACAGGGTGACTCTGGGTGATAATACAATAATGGGAATTGCCGATCATATTAAAACTGTTTTCCTGAATTATGATGTGATGAATTATATGGTGACAAGAGATGAAAAATTCTGCAATGAGACCCATAATGATTTACTGGGCCTTATCCGGCGGAGTACTCTTATCAGTAATTCCGGTGAAAAACAGCGGAATATTTTTTTCAATATACTGTTATCCAAAATACATGACCGTAAACACAACTTATTATGATGACAAGCGGTGAACTGCAACAACAGATCTTTAATGCTATTAAAAGCAAGGCTGGCGAAAACCTGCTGCTGGCAGATGAAGTGGCAAAGCTGCTTGATATAAGTGTGGATAGTGCCTACCGGCGGATCAGGGGTGAGAAAACAGTAACACTGGATGAGTTGCATACACTTTGCACACATTATACAATATCGCTTGATAAATTAATGGGAGTGCAATCCGGTGGGTTCATGTTTGAAGGAAATTTTTTGGATAGTAAGACTTTTCGTTTTGATGCTTACCTGAAAAGCGTCATGAACAACTTGGCCTATATAAGCAGCTTTAAAGAAAAAGAATATTTCTATCTCTGTAAAGATTCTCCCTTTTTTCATCATTTCTATTTCCGGGAGTTTGCAGCTTTTAAGTATTATTTCTGGATGGGCACCTTGTTTTTTTTCCCTGAATTCCGGAATAAAAAAATAAGCCTGGAAGAGTATCCTGATGAACTATTCAGAATAGGACAAAAAATTTTAGATATATATGACCATATTGACAGCGTTGAAATATGGAATATTGAAAGCCTGAA
>JAJAZO010000051.1 GCA_026785745.1 Chitinophagaceae bacterium
AAAAAAGCTTCTTCATTTTTTTTACTCATAATTTATCAGTTAAAATATAAGAGCAGAAACCAAGAGGAATAAGGCAAACAAAATCAGCATCATAATTAATGACCAAAAAGCCACCAACAGGAATTTAATAATTGTCTTAGCCCGGCCCTGCCCGTAAAAAAACCGCATGGCTTTGTACAGGTAAAAGAAAAGCAACAAGAACAAACCGAATATTAAAAAATCTAAACCACCCCAGTGAGTTATATCAGACAATTTCGATACAGAAAAAACAACCAGCAACCATAAGAAAGTAAAAATATAAAGATGAATGGTGAATACGCCATGGTCAGCAAAAAAGAATTGCTTTCTTCTTATATAAACCAGTTTCAGTATTAAAGCAAATAATGGAAGAGAAATGAATAACATATAAGGCATCCGGTGCAGCATTGCTTCAAGAAGTGCATTAGCAGCCTCTTGCGGGTTTTCATTAAATTTTTCTTGAATCTCAATTACTTTTTTAATAACCTTTTTCGTGAACCAGCCATCTCTTTTGGCAGCAGGTAATGAATGCTGAACCGAATCATATTCTTTACGGTTGTTGTATTCTTTTCCATTTATGCTGATAGGGTTAGAATGTTCAATATTCAGGTTTGCCAGATCTTTCATGGTTTTAACTTTGGCGGTATCCGCCAGCCGGCTTATTTGATTTTTCAATAACTGGTTTGCTGTATCTTTTTCCAGTTCCTCAATAAGAGTGTTTTTGATCTTTTCTCTTCTCTCTTTCGAAAGCGGTGTAGTTAAATCAATATTTATTGTATTATCAGGCTTAAAAAAACTAAGAAACAATAAAAAGAAAATAGCAGAGGTAAAAACATACATCTGTATGGGATGCAGATAACTTGCCCTGCGGCCCATCATATATTGTTTAGATAAAAAACCGGGTTTTAAAATAAGGTGATGAATGGTATGAAAGAAACTACTGTCGAAATGGGTAATATCATAAAAAAAATGGGTGAACATATGCCAAAAGGTTTCCTTCGGCTCGACATTTTCCTGCCCGCAATGCTGGCAATATTTGCCCTGTACAACCGTTCCGCAATTTAAACAGTCTTTCTCTTTTCGCTGAGGTATGTGAGACACGGTAATTTTTTCTTAAAAATAAGTACAAAAAAATACAAGAACTCTTTCTTTTTCGTTACTGTACAATTAAGGTAACTTTGAACAGCAAAAGCAATATCACCAGCATGAAAACCCTTTTATCAGCCCTCTTTTTTATTTGTTCGTTTGCCCTGCAGGCCCAGTATTATTACAACGATATTATTGGCACCCAGGAAACTAACCGCCAGATGAAAATCTATCTTGCCAATAAAGTAAGAACAGTGTCAGTTACCGGCACAGACCAACGTGGTGCAAAAACAAGCGACTTTTCAGAATACCAGGAAATAAAAGAAAATGGAACAGCACTAAAAATTTCTGCATTCAATAACCTGAAAAAAACTGTTACCTATTCAAAATTTAACAGCCAGGGAAGATTGATAAGAATGACAGATTCATCTACCGCTATTGAAAGTGTAACGACGTATGATTATGATGCCAATGGCAGAATAACCCGGGTACAAAACAGTACGAAAGATTCTGCCAATGATTTTAACCAATCAGAAATTCATCTGTGGATGTATACCGCATCAGGAAAACCGGAAAAAATGTGGCGGATAATTAATTCTACGGATAGCTTGGAAATTCGCTTTACTCCTGATGAGGATGACAACCCGGGTGACGAAAGAGTTTTTAAGAAAGGGATTGAAGCCAGCCAATACTATTCTTATTACGATGACCAAAACCAACTTAAGTTCGTTCAAACGGGAGCCATCTTTTATTATTATGATGATCAGAACAGGCTTACAGATGTAGTCAGGTTTAATTTGAAAGCAAGACGCTTATTACCCGACTTCATGTTTGAATATGATGACAAAGACAGGGTAATTCAAAAAATAACTACTACTGCCAATCTCAAGCTCGGCTATCTTATCTGGCGGTATATTTTTGATGAGAAAGGGCTAAAAACAAAAGAAGCCCTATTTAATGACGATAAGCAATTAACCGGCAAGATTGAATACAGTTACACATTTGGTCAATAAAACATTTTCGTTTTAAATCATTCTTTCCGCTGATAAAACTCATTCGGCTCTACTTCTATTTCTTATAACTTACAAAAAAATTAACCTGTATGCTGGGGATTTTTAATGATAAACAAATTGATGCCCTGCTGCACAGTCAGGTTATCGGCAGGATTGGCTGTCATGCTGATAACCGAACCTATGTAGTACCTGTTACATACGTGTATGATGAAGGAAAAATAATCTGTCATAGCCGGGAAGGGTTAAAACTGGAAATGATGCGAAAAAACCCTGAAGTATGTTTTGAAGTGGATAACCTGCAAAACATGGCCAATTGGCAAAGTGTGATTTTATGGGGGTCTTTTGAGGAATTAAGCGGTAAAGAGGCCAAAGAAGCTATGGAAAAACTAATTGAAAGGATGAAGCCTTTTATGACCAGCGAGACGGCCCATCCGCTTGAGCCAGGAGAAAGTCATGAAAGAAGGGGGACCAGTGGTTTTACGGCAATTGTTTATCAAATAAAAATACAAGAGAAGACTGGTAGATTTGAGAAACGGTGAACTATAATTGTTAGCTTTCTTGCTTAATGCAATATGGACGACTACAACACCATATTTGTTCATTGGAAAAAATCACAGAAAGATTTTGAAAAAAATCTATCCCTGCTGCTGCTGCGTATCAATACAGAACCAGTACATGATATAGGGGTCGCCATCAAAAAACTAAGGGCTTTTTTGAGT
>JAJAZO010000052.1 GCA_026785745.1 Chitinophagaceae bacterium
CCCGTTTTGACAGGGCTTCTTTGCCAAAAGCCTCACAAACTAACTGTAGAAGGGTTGCTGCAGTTAGTTCGTAAGGCTTTTGGGTATTCTTGATTACTATTTTTTTAAAGGGATGATACGGTTCTTCATTTATTAAAATATTTATTATCTGGCCACCGATACCCAGCCGCCCTGAGATCGTACAATTTCCAGTTTTTTTATATCACAAAGGCTGTGCAAACTGCGAATTGAATCTTCCGAATAATCATATACCGGGCAGGTATATCGCTTACGGCGAAGAAACATTCTTAACCCGTTTTCGGGGTATGATATAACAAATGCTTTATTTGTTGTCTCACTCATTTTTTTAATAAAGGACGCTGCGTCTTCGGTGTAATCGAATACACCAACTGCCACATTTACATCAAATTTTCTTCCTCCAAAATCAAAGGTCCTGAAATCCCCTTCTATAAATTCGCAACGGCTGCCTACCCCTTGTTCAGCAGCATTTTTACGGGCATATTCATTCATGTTTTCCGCGAAATCAATACCAAGTAAATGCGATGCTTTCGAATTCTTAAGCCAGCTTACACTATTTACTCCCGGGCCGGAACCAATATCCAATATGGTGCAATCGGGATATTCCTGTATTGTTTTTAATGCCACGGCTGTGCGGAGATAGACTGCCTTTCGGAGCAGTTTATCAAAAGTTGAAGGTTTCTTGTAATAATTAGCGAACAAATCGCTTCGTACATCCCAGTACTGTTGGGCGGTGTGAATTGCTTTTGACATAGTCAGATGTTTTAATTAATGATTGGTTTTAAAATATTCGATCTTAATGTTAGAGCTTATTTTTAGGTGAACCCCTTTAGTTTTTGTTTCTTCTAAGCTTTTTTTTATTTTTTCTCCCTCTTGTTTTAATTTACTTATACTTTTTTCAGCGTTCACTACATCTTTTCCAAATCTTTACTGGCTGATGAACTTTTCCATTGTCTGAAAATGAATTTTATTGCTGATAAGGTTAAAAAAACCTGATCAGCCCCGGATGTAGTCCCCTTTTGCTACTGTTATTTTGGTCATCTCTGTTATAACATTTTCGATTTTAGATTCTGATGCCACAAAAGTGAGTATTTGAATTCATAAATTTTCATTTAACTTTGCAATGATTAGCATAAAAATAATTTATGAATTATACCATCAACCAGTTGCGGATATTTTTAAAAGTTTCGCAAACACAAAGTGTAACCAAGGCATCAGAAGAATTGCATTTAACGCAACCCGCTGTTTCCATTCAATTGAAAAATTTTCAAGTCCAGTTTGAAATTCCATTGACTGAAATAATTGGAAGAAAAATTTATATAACAGATTTTGGTAAAGAAATAGCTGTCTTAGCTGAAGATATTCTGAACCAGGTAGAGGCAATTAATTATAAAACCCTGGCATATAAAGGCCAGCTTTCAGGAAGACTTAAACTTTCGGTAGTTTCCACCGGCAAATATCTAATGCCGTATTTTCTTTCGGGTTTTATAAAACAACACCCGGGAGCTGAACTGGTTATGGATGTAACCAATAAAACAAGAGTGATAGAAAGTCTGGAGAACAATGAAGTTGATTTTTCTTTAGTATCAATTGTTCCGGAAAATTTATCAGTAAATAAAATAAATCTGCTTGAAAACAAATTGTACCTCGTAGGCAATAAAGATACCAAAACTAAAAACCCATCCGATGTAAAACACTTATTTGAACAGCTTCCACTCATTTTCAGGGAAGATGATTCGGGAACAAGGCAAGTGATGGAAAAGTTTATTGAAAAAAATCGTTTATCAGTAAAAAAGAAAATGAAATTGACATCGAATGAGGCAGTAAAGCAGGCCGTTTTGGCGGGGTTGGGTTATTCTGTAATGGCGTTTATTGGAATAATAAATGAGTTAGAAAATGGCAAACTCAGAATTATTCCTGTAAAAGGACTGCCTGTAAAAACAGCATGGTCATTAATCTGGTTGAAAGAAAAAAGATTGTCCCCTGTAGCTGAATCTTTTCTGAATTATGTGATAATTGAAAAAAGTAATATTATAAAACGGTACTTTCCTCAGATTAATGAAATATTTTGACTTAACGTCAACCAAAAGAATTAAAAAATGAATACTAACTGTCCGTAAATTATTGAACAATTTATAATATGAATTCATACGAAAAATTATTACTGGAAAATAAGGCATGGGCATCAGGGAAATTAGCAGAGAACCCTGGCTACTTTGACAATCTTGCACATTTGCAAACACCTGAATTTTTATGGATTGGTTGTAGCGACAGCCGGGTGCCTGCCAATGAAATTACCGGCACTCAGCCCGGTGAGATTTTTGTACACCGAAATGTGGCCAATCTTGTCATCAATACGGATGTTAATGTATTGAGTGTGCTGGATTTTGCAGTGAACCACCTGAAAGTAAAACATGTTATTGTTTGCGGGCATTATGGTTGTGGGGGTATAAAAGCAGCAGTAACAAAAACCGATTTCAAACCTGTATTAAATATGTGGCTGCGGAATATTAAAGATGTGTACCGCCTGCACCGGGAAGAATTAGATGGAATAAAAGAAGAAGAAAAGCGTACCGATCTGTTAACAGAACTGAATGTAAAAGAGCAGATGCTGAACCTGGCAAAAACATCCATCATTCAACGGGCCTGGCAGAAAGAACAGCGACCCGATTTGCATGGCTGGGTGTATGGCCTGCATGATGGAATAATCAAACCAATAGTGGAAATGAAAGCAGGAACTGATATTGACCCGCTATATGAATTTGAGCATTTGTAAGCTCTTACGGATTATGCTGTTATATAATGCTGAAGTAGAAAGACGGCAGCACCTGCCAGGTAACCAATCAATGCAAGCCATCCTATTTTTTTCATGTACCAGAAAAATTCAATTTTCTCCAGGCCCATAGCTGCTACACCTGCTGCTGAGCCGATAATTAAACAACTGCCGCCAGTACCTGCACAATAAGCAAGGAACTCCCAGAAGAAATGACCGGTTGGATATTGCTCCAGGCTATACATTCCTTGTGCCGCAGCTACCAACGGTACATTATCTACTATTGCAGAAAGCAAACCAATTGAAAGAGTAATGATTTTAATATTACCGATTGAGCTATCCATTGCAATAGCAAGGTTGCTTAATACACCTGTTGCCTGCAAGGCCGCAATGCTTAATAAAATGCCGAGAAAAAATAAAATACTTGGTGTGTCAATTTTACGTAGCGCATGGTTTACTGATAACACACCCTTTTCTGCTTCATCCTTTTCATTGTGTATCATTTCCGTTATCACCCACATTACACCAAGGCCTAATAAAACACCCATGTAAGGTGGCAGATGAGTAACTGTTTTAAATACGGGTACAAACAACAGGCTTCCTATACCCAGCCAAAATACTGTATTTCGTTGACGGCTGGTACTGGTGATGTTTTTATCTTTTATTTCTTCATCAACCCGGTCTGCATTTCCCTTTACCTGCCTGCTTATAATAAAAGCTGGTATCACGAAACATACAAGGCTTGGCAATATTGTTTGTATAATGATACTGCCTGCTGTTATCTGCCCGCCAATCCAAAGCATCGTTGTTGTTACATCACCAATGGGGCTCCAGGCACCACCGGCATTTGCCGATATGACTACTAACCCGGCGAATAATAAACGGTCTTTTTTATCCGGAACGATGATGCGTAATAATGAAATAAGTACAATTGTAGTTGTAAGATTGTCTAATACGGCTGATAGAAAAAAAGTAAGAAAGCCAACTATCCAGACTAATTTTCTCTTACTGGTAGTTTTTATCCGGGACGTTATGACTTCAAATCCATCATGAGCATCTATCAGCTCAACAATCGTCATCGCCCCCATCAGAAAAAATAAAATGCCGGCCACTTCGCCAAGACTTTCTGTAAGCAAATGGGCAGGAGAATTTTTATCAGCAGCAAAAAGAGCAAATACCGTCCAGCATAGCACACCTGTAATAAGTGCTGTGGCAGCTTTATTGATTTTTAGCGGATGCTCTAGTGTTATTGCTATATAGCCAACAATGAAAATGATAGAAATAATGGTAAACATAGATTATAAAAATAATGAAATAAGCCTGATGAAAACGGGTATTACTAATTTACCGTTTTGGTGTAGGTTTGTATCATGTCAATCGAAGTAAAAAATCTGCTGAAAAAATACGGCGAACAAAAAGCCGTCAACAATATTTCTTTTAAAGTTAATAAAGGAGAAATCGTTGGTTTTCTCGGACCGAATGGTGCCGGCAAATCAACGACGATGAAAATCATAACCGGCTACC
>JAJAZO010000053.1 GCA_026785745.1 Chitinophagaceae bacterium
AAAATAATGACAGCATCGGATCTTAATCAAAAGATTATTCAGATGACGATACCAAAAAAAATCCACCACCCAAAAAAGATACCACCTCAAAACCACCGCTGAAAAAAGAAGACGACAATAAAACACCGGTAAAAAAAGATAAGCAGTAAAAAAGTATTTATTGCGATTTGAAACTGTCCCGCCAAAAATGGGGCAGTTTTACTTTTTACCCTGTACTGCGTAACTTTAGTGCATCCCTATTTTTCAGCATTAAATTACTTAAATGGAATACATAGCCCTTGCACTGGCTCCAGGCATTGCTATCTGTATGTTTATCTTTTATAAAGATGTTTACAACAGGGAGCCAAAACTTAATCTTATTGTAAGTTTCATATTGGGATGCATCGCCATATTCCCTGCCGTCTGGTTCGAACAGGCTTTTAGTTATACAATTGATGGCACCATTACCGGTGTGGCAATTTTTTCTTACGCCGTTGTTGGCTTTAGTGAAGAGGCCAGTAAGTTTCTTGGTCTTCGTTTTTATTCTTACCGGCAAAGAAGTTTTGATGAACCTTTAGACGGTATTGTATATAGCGTAATGGTGAGTATGGGTTTTGCAACCCTGGAAAATGTAATGTATGTAATGAAATATGCAGAAGCTGGCCAGGGGCTACAAGTTGGCATTCAACGTATGTTTTTGAGTGTACCCGCCCATGCATCTTTTGCTGTGGTAATGGGATATTTTGTGGGCAAAGCCAAATTCAAATCAAGTAACAGTTTAATGGTGATGTTTACAGGCCTGCTAATCGCCATCTTCTTCCACGGCACTTATGATTTTTTCCTTTTCCTGCCAACCTACTCACATATAGGTAAAGAAATGAGTGAAGGTCTGCTGGCTGCCGGTGCTATTGGCTCTTATATTGTTTGTCTTATTCTCAGCCGGAAGCTTATCCGCTACCACCGTAATATTTCTCAAATAATGTTTAAAGATAAAAACACCAACATCAGTGCTTAGTATCCGAAAGGCCGGCAATGCCGATATTCCGCTCATCCGTGAACTGACTTTCAAAGTATGGCCACAAACTTATGCTGCAATTATATCGAAAGAACAGATAGACTTTATGCTGGAAATGATGTACAGCGAAACTTCATTGCAGCAACAAATGAATGATGGCTGCCAGTTTATTATTGTATATAATGAAAACGAACCGGTTGGCTTTGCTTCTTACCAGGAAACAAGACCTTCGATTTTTAAATTACATAAAATCTATGTACTGTTATCACAACAACGCAAAGGAACAGGCAGATTTGTTATTGATTATATCATTACCAACATTGAACAGTGGGGAGCCACTGCCCTGCAATTACAGGTGAACCGTCATAACAAAGCAAAGGATTTTTATGAGAAGCTTGGTTTTATTATAATAGAAGAAGCCGATTTCGATATTGGCAACGGCTACTTTATGAATGATTATGTAATGGAGAAAAAGTTGTAACCTCCCCTACTTATCATCCGCCTTGGGAATTTTGCATTCCAGCAAATTTCTCGGGTCTATCTGAGTTTCATGTTTGAACATTCTTAGATCAAGTTCTGTTCCTAATGTGTAGATACCGATGCCCTCCCCTGCTTTTACATTCTGTCCTCTTTTTACAGTTGCTTTTGCCAGGCCATCGTACCAGAAATAGTAGTTCTTATAATAGATTACTATTTCGTATTTGTTATTTTCTGACAGGTTTACATTACTCACTGTTCCGGTAATACAACTGCGAACAATGGTGTCCACCTTGCTCATCATAATTACTTTTTTATCCTCCGGATCCCAGGTAAAAGCTTCTTTGGGTTCTCTGCCGGAGCCATGCTCAAACGGGCATTTTAGCTGACCAATTTCTGTTTGGGCAAAAAGGCTAACAGGTGCATACAGGAACATAGCCAACAGGCAAACATTACGGATTGATTTCATTGTAAATAATTTTATAGTAAATAATAATAAAACTTCTTTTCAGTTACGGTCTATGTTTAATTTTTTTGCCATATCCGAGCTCTTTGCATCGGCAGAAATACCGTATCCATTTACCAGTACACCTTTCATGCCAGTTATTGATTCAATGGCATATACTACGGCTTCATCAGAAGGATCTGAGTTCCCTTCAAACCGGTAAACCTCCACTATCTCAAAGTCATTCACATCAAATTGGCCTCCATGACAAATCAGGCAGTTTTCCTGCAGATTGAAATCAAGTTCAAATCCCCTGGTTTTAAGGCCATTCACCGCTTCTGACACCGTATCATAGGTAAACATTTTTACACAGTTTTATTTATATAAAGTTATCCTTTGTTTTCAGAAATTACAATAAGAATATTCTCTAAACATACACCAACTGATGTGTTTGTTTAATAATACCCATCACAAATATGCTTTGAACATGTCCCATATTATCAATATTACTTAGTTTGTTTACATGAAAGTCGTGGTAAGCATTCATATCTTCACACATTACTTTCAGCATAAAATCAAATTCTCCCGAAATGGTGTAGCACTCCACCACATCCTGCATTAACTGAATGGATTTTACAAATTTTGTACCCGCCGTTTTATTATGCTCTTTCAATGATACATAGCAAATAGCGATAAGGCTTTTCTTTACTTTAGTATGATCTACTAATGTGGCATACTGTTTTATTACCCCGTTCGCTTCCATACGCTTAATCCTTTCATGTACCGGTGTAGTACTCAGGTGTATGGTATCAGCAATTTCTTTCACCGTCATCCTTGCATTTTGCTGAAGCAAACTAAGTATGGCCAGGTCTTTTGCATCCAGGGCCATATTGCCAATAGCTGTTTTTTCTGTTTGAATCGTTTTTATCATGTTCAAAAAGTATTTTCTCCTTTCAAAATTACATTAAAAGGATATTCGACCAAATTTACACAATTCTTTAGAAATATATCCTATATCAGTATTTTTGACTTCTAAAAATTTTAATATGTCAACACTATCAAAAACTTCTATTGATTTCAACCTTGCTTACAAGGTTGCAGATATTTCCCTGGCTGACTGGGGACGTAAAGAAATCCGTTTGGCTGAAGCAGAAATGCCCGGTCTGATGGCTATCCGTAAAGAATACGGACCTTCTCAACCACTGAAAGGTGCAAGAGTGGCTGGTTGCCTGCACATGACTATCCAGACTGCTGTACTGATTGAAACACTAACTGCACTTGGTGCAGAAGTAAAATGGAGTTCTTGTAATATCTTTTCTACACAAGATCATGCTGCCGCTGCTATTGCTGCTGCCGGCATTGGTGTATTTGCCTGGAAAGGACAATCGCAGAAAGAAGCCGATTGGTGTATTGAACAAACATTATTCTTTGGCGGCGTAGACAAGCCATTGAATATGATTTTGGATGATGGTGGTGACCTTACCAATATCGTATTGGATACATATCCTGAATTAATCCAGCATGTGAAAGGTATTTCTGAAGAAACTACTACCGGCGTTCACCGTTTATATGAAAGAGTGGCAAAAGGCACATTGCCAATGCCAGCTATTAATGTAAACGATTCTGTTACTAAATCTAAGTTTGATAATAAGTATGGTTGTAAAGAATCATTAGTGGATTCTATCCGCCGTGCTACGGATGTAATGCTGGCTGGTAAAGTAGCCGTTGTTGGTGGCTATGGTGATGTGGGTAAAGGTTCTGCAGCTTCTCTAGCCGGTGCTGGTTGCCGTGTTATCGTTACCGAAATTGATCCTATCTGTGCTTTACAGGCAGCCATGGATGGTTTTGAAGTAAAGAAAATGATTGATGCGGTAAAAGAAGCTGACATTGTAGTTACCGCTTCTGGTTGCCGTGACCTCATTCGTGGTGAGCATTTCAAACTCATGAAGGACAAAGTAATCGTTTGTAATATCGGTCACTTTGATATTGAGATTGATATCGCCTGGTTGAATACTAACTACGGCAATACAAAAGACACCATCAAACCACAGATGGATATTTATAATG
>JAJAZO010000054.1 GCA_026785745.1 Chitinophagaceae bacterium
GTGCTGCATTGGAAGATGCAGCAGCGTTGCTATTGGAGAAAACAACTGCCATTTTTGCTATTACATTAGGTAAAGACGGAACAATGCTTGGTATAAATGGTAAAACAATGATTATTGAAAGCATACCTGTAAAACCAGTTGATACTACAGGCGCCGGCGATGCATTTGTAGGGGCTGTTTTATTCCAGTTAAGTTTCAAAAGTTTTGAAGAAATTAAATCACTTTCTGATTTGGAATGGAAAAAAATAATTTATAACGGTAATAAGGCGGGTGGCCGCACCTGTGAATATTTGGGGGCTATGGAAGCCTTTAAGCATTTAAGTAATGATATATTTAACTAAGCACGGAAAATGCTCACTGATAAAATACCAATAAAAGAAAATCAAAAGTCAGCATCTTTCGAAAAATTATTTAATGAAAGATTTCAGCAGGGCCTGGGAGAACTGAGAAATCTGTATAATAGGGTGTATGCTGCTCATCCGGGTAATGCAAAAGGATTTGATCAACTGCTTGAAACAATTACTTCTGCTTTTATTAACCGGTCAGAAAAACTAAAGCAACGGGATAATGAAAAACTGAAAACGGAACCGGAGCATTGGTTTTTAAGTAATCAGATAACCGGGATGAGTTTGTATGTTGATCGTTTTAGCAAAGATCTGAAAGGGCTGAATGATAAATTGGATTATCTTGATAAATTGGGTGTCAACTTTCTTCACCTGATGCCGGTATTTGAAAGTCCTGCAGGCGAAAGTGATGGCGGATATGCTGTTTCTGATTTCAGAAAAGTAGACAAGCGGTTTGGCACACTTGATGATTTAAAAATGTTGCAAAATGAAATGCAGCATCGCAATATGTACCTGATGCTCGACATTGTGCTCAACCATACTTCACAGCAGCATGAATGGGCATTGAAAGCAAAAGCCGGCGATAAGCAGTACCAGGATTATTTTTATTTCTATGATGACCGGCGAATACCGGACGAGTATGAAAAATCAATGCCGGAGATATTCCCCGAAAGTTCTCCCGGCAATTTTACCTATGTACCGGCATGTAATAAGTGGGTGATGACAGTCTTTCACAATTACCAGTGGGATTTAAATTTTACCAATCCCCGGGTGTTTGTAGAAATGATGGACACTATTTTCTTTTATGCTAATCTTGGTGTTGATATTTTACGGATAGATGCACCTGCGTTTATCTGGAAACTTATTGGCACGGGTTGCCAGAATCTGCCGATGGCCCACACCCTGCTGCAAATGATAAAACAGTGTGTACAGATGGCTACACCAGGAATGGCCCTGCTTGGAGAGGCAATTGTAGCGCCGGATGAAATCATGAAATATTTTGGCACCGGTGATAAGGAAGCACAGGAATGTGACTTTGCCTACAATGCAACTCACATGGCTTTGCAATGGGATGCACTGGCCACAGGTGATACAAGGGTTATGCTGGCAGCACAAAATGAACTTTTGAAAAAACCTTATGACACTTCCTGGATTACTTATACAAGATGCCATGATGATATTGGATTGGGATATGAAAACTATATGATTGAAGCCGCTGGCTACAATCCATATGAACATCGCCGGTTCCTGATGAATTATTATTCCGGCAACTTTGAAAGTTCTTTGGCAAAAGGGGCCTTATTTTCTGTAAATGAAAAAACGGGTGATGCAAGAATCAGTGGTTCGCTGGCATCTCTTTGTGGATTAGAAGCAGCGATAGAAAAGAATGATAATACTGCAACTCAATTGGCTGTCAGAAAAATTTTGCTGATGCAGGCCCATAGTTTCTCCATCGGTGGTATTCCGGTTATTTTTTATGGAGATGAGGCTGGATATACTAATGATTATTCTTACCTGCAGGATGATAGTAAAAGCTATGATAACCGATGGATGCACCGCCCATTGATTGACTGGGAAAGAAACAAACAAATAGAAGTAAAAGGCACACCGGAACAAATAATTTTTTCTTCTACTCAAAAATTAATAGCTATCCGCAAAAAACTGTCTGTGATAGCCGATAGGAAAAATATTACCTGGCTTACCCCGCACAATATACATGTGGCCGGTTACCTGCGGGCATGGGATGATGACCGGGTATATTGCTTATTTAATTTTAGCGACAAAGAACAACACCTTACCTGGTATGCCTTTAAGGAACATGGTATGAAGCCTTTAAAACTGTATGACCACTGGCAGGAAAAAAAATATACCATTAAAGATGACCATGAGTATTTTACGCTGCCGCCGTACTCATTTTTTATTCTTGAGCCAAAGTAAATTTAATCAGGAAATATTCTTCGCCAGGCTCAGGAAGGAAAATCAGGTAAAGAGAACCTGAAAAACTTCTTTTCTCTTTATACTCTTAGCTTACTGGTTCATATTTTTTTATCAAAGCCAGTAACACTCCATTCGTCCAGCCAAATCCATCTTGTCCGGCATACTCGCCGCCACCGGCTTCTAATTTTGTATCAACTACATTATACTTTTCCATCAGCTTGCCCGTTCGTTTAAATACATCTCTGTTTAGTTGAATCCATCTGCGGGCAATAGTTGAAGCAAGGTCTTTGTAACCATAATTTTCCAAACCGATTATGGTTATCCAGTGAAGAGGAGCCCATCCATTCGGCGCATCCCATTGTTGCCCTGTTGTTTTAAGTGATGTTACCAAACCACCCCGCATCAGAAATTTTTCATTAATAGCAGCACTTACTTTTTCTGCCTGTTCTGCTGTGGCCATATTAAAAAACAGGGGAACAACTCCGGCAAGAGTTAAAGACTTTTTTTGTGAACGGGTTGTAAAATCGTAATCAACATAAAATCCTGCTGTATCATTCCAGCAATATTGCTCAATGGCCTGTTTCCTTTTTTCATACAGCAACAAATAGTTATCTGCTTTTTTCATATCACCTGTAAGCTGACAGGCGGCTGCAATAGTTGCTTCAAGATGCAATAAAAGGCAATTAAGGTCAACGGGAATAATATAGGTGGTATGAATGGTATCAAAATTATTTTCATCCTTAAACCACCTGCTGCTGAAGTCCCATCCTGATTCTGCACCTGCTCTCAGGTGACGGAACAGCACTTCAGCTTTCTGTGAGGATTGGTGGGATAGCTCAATATCTTCCCGGTAAGACTCCGGCCGGGCAGTATTATTTTCATCCCAGTAACGATTCAGTATTTCACCGCCGGGCAGTTGAACTACATGATGCTTTGCTGTTATCGTATCATTTATTTCATCAGCACCTTTCATCCAGAACTGGTATTCCTTTTCAAGCTGTGGTAAATACGTCACTAATGTTTCTTCGCCTTTTACTTCACTCAGCAGTTTTATCATTAATGAATAAAATGGCGGTTGGGAGCGGCCAATATAATAAGTACGGTTTCCATTAGGTATGTACCCGATGGTATCAATGAGGTAAGAAAAATTCTTCACCATATTCTCCAGCATATCATATTTGCCGGAAGCTTTTAAACCAAGCATGGTAAAATAACTGTCCCAATAATAAATTTCGCCAAACCGGCCCCCGGGAACAATATAAGAATGAGGAAGTGGGATAAGAGAACCGGCTTCTTTGTCAGGTTGCCTTGTTAATATATTCCAGAGAGCTTGGATATTATCTTCTGCAGTTTTGTTTTTATCACTGCTATAGATAGTGGAGTGTGGAAGTGGCAGATTAAAATTTTCTGCTATAAATTTTTTAAGGGAGAAGCCCGGCTGGCTTTGCTCTTGTAAATATTTTGAATTAATCTCTTCAACAGAAGATACTGGCACACAATCCACAAATGTTTTTCCATCCGGAAAAATGCAATTCATTTGCACTTCTGCAAAAAAGAGGTAGGTTTTATAAGGTTCTAAAAGCTGCATACTTTTATCCTTCCTGTTCTTTCTTTTGAATCTGGTAAAATAAAAATAAGCAAAGTAGCAGAATCGCCATTGGAATCAACGAAAAATAAAAAGCTTTTTGCCCGCCAATATTTTTGAATAAATAACCTACCAATCTTGAACCAAGTGTACCTCCGATAGCGGAAAAGAAAACAAGTAAGGAAGCCATTGGGCTATGAAACATTTTTTCTGTGGCGCTGAGTACAAACGAATTAACAAGCGGATAAATAGGTGCGAGGAAAAACCCGATCAATGGAAATACATAGGCAATTACCGGAACATCTCCGAGTGTGTTAATTTCCTTCGGTGCCAGATTTTGTGTTTGTGGTAATACAAATAACACCATTAATGCAGCACCGACTAAGCAGAAGGCCAGTATTACAAACCAGGATATTCTTTTTACAAGGAAAGATGAAATATACCTGCCTAGTGCAATGGATAACATGAGTATGACTGCCATATAAATACTGGTCTTTTCGGGCAGGTGAAGTACTTTTTGATTAAATGTTGGCAGCCAGCTCATAATTCCCTGCTCTGTCATTACATACATAAAGGCGGCAACAGCAAATACAAGTACCAGCGGACGTTTCAGCAATTTTATCATTTCCAGAAAATCATTTTTGATACTTGTTCCCGGCACCTCGTATTTAATATTGAAATCAGAGAAAAGTAAAACGAAAAAAGAAAGTGCAATCAACCCAGCCAATACCAGATAGATTCTCAGCCATGCATCCGGATTGGTATCGCTGTAAAAGAACGGAAAGGCAACAAATCCTGCAGCAATCCCGATCATAAAAAAACTTTCAATGGAGCTTAGTAAACTTTTATGTTCCTTATCAGTATTGGTAATTAATCCTATCAGTGAATAAACGGATACTTTTACTATAGCAAAAGAAATACCCACACAGGCAAACAAAATTCTTACAGAGTTAAAAGAATTTCCCCAATACATACTCAGGCATCCTGCAAAAACAAGAGCCAGAGCTATCAGCATCCCTTTTTTGTAACCAAGCCTCGGTAAAAAAGAGCCAACCAGGAACGAAACAACTGCGATGGAAATATCTTTAAACGCCTCTAAAGAGCTGGCTGTTATTTCATCTACGTTATATGAATTGATAGATTTTTGAATAAGGATGCCAACACTATTCAGTAAAATAGCAAATACAAAATAGTTGAGGTATAATGAAAGTTTGATTTTGAAATTAGACATCCGGCAATCGTTTGATGATAAATAAGGAAGATGCTATCCGGAATAATAGAACTCCGGTTTGTATTGCTTGAAAATAAGCCAACTACAAACTATAGACAAGCAGAAAATAAACTACAACGTTTGCGGTGTAAAAAACATTATCAGGAGGGGTGTATGCAGGTGTTTTGGGAAGGGGAATCCTATTTTACAATGAGCCGCCTTCTACCAATATTGATTCAAGAAAGACTTCGTTTGGTTCCTTATTATCCTTCAGGCTGGAAAGCATTTGGGTAAATGCCAGCTTACCAAGTTTATGGCCGCTTGTTTCTACATACGTAATCTTTGGGTCGTACATGGTAGGCATCAGGCCGTTGCTGATACCAATA
>JAJAZO010000055.1 GCA_026785745.1 Chitinophagaceae bacterium
ATATCTGCCAGTTTGAAAGCAATGATCTGGTGATTCATTATTTCTGTACCGAAGGCTTTTCTTGATTTGGAATATTCTCTCGCCAGTTCATAAGCACCACTGGCGATACCTAATGCCTGCGAAGCAATACCGATTCTTCCACCTGCCAGTGTTTTCATGGCAAACTTAAAACCAAACCCATCTTCACCAATACGGTTTTCTTTAGGCACTTTCACATCATTAAACATTACGGTATGTGTATCGCTTCCACGGATACCTAATTTATTTTCTTTTGCAGCGACTACAACACCCGGCCAGTTTTTTTCTACAATTAAACAGTTAATTCCCTTAGAACCTTTTACCGGGTCCGTTTGTGCAATTACAAGATATACAGAGGCAGTACCCCCATTAGTAATCCAGTTTTTTGTTCCATTCAATAAATAATAATCTCCTTTGTCTTCTGCTGTGGTTCTTTGAGATGTTGCATCGCTCCCTGCTTCGGGTTCACTTAGCATAAATGCACCAATATATAATTCACCGTCTTTTTGTCCATGGGCTAATGGGGTAAGATATTTTTGTTTTTGCTCCTCATTGCCATATTGATGCAAACCATAGCACACCAAACTGTTATTTACACTCATTACTACACTCACACTGGCATCTATCTTACTTATTTCCTCCATTGCCAGCACATAACTAATTGTATCCATTCCGGCACCACCATATTTTGGATCCACCATCATACCCATAAAGCCCAATTCAGCAAGTTTCATTATTTGTTCACGGGGAAATTCCTGTTTTTCGTCTCTTTCAATAACACCTGGCAGGCATTCGTTGCGGGCAAAATCCCTGGCCGCTTTCTGAATCATCAATTGTTCTTCATTCAATTGGAATAACATATAAAAAGTGTCTTTTAGATGACTCCTCCTACGCTAAAGCTTAGGCGGATTAATAACAAAGATAAGGGCAAAGCCACCTCTCAAAAGAACGTCAACGATTTGCAACTAATTTGAAACCCTGTTCAACAAGACCTGATTCTGTTAGGCATTTTGGCCTAACTTTGCCTCCGCAAACAGAGGAACATGAAATGAGCTAAGGCAAAGGCTGCTAATAAGAACCGGGTTTAATGGCGAATTCCATGTGACCAAAATAAATATTGATAAACACATGAAAAAGATACATATCATACTGCTTGTATTCATTGCTGGCACTATTGCACTGCTGATTAGCTTACTGAATACCGGCTCCACTTACGAAACAATTGCAGAAGCGAAAGCCAAACCGGGAAAATTTGTGCATGTGGCTGTTAAGCTGGACAAAACTAAGCCGGTAGAATACGATGCAACAAAGGATGCTAATTACCTGAGTTTTCATGCGGTGGCAATGGATAGTACCAACCAAACCATGAAAGTGGTGTATCGTAATGGTGAAATACCCAACCTGATGATCAGTGAAAGGCTTGTGCTAAAAGGTAAATATGAAAACGACCACTTTGAGTGTAAAGATGTGCAAACAAAATGTCCTTCTAAATACAAAGAGGAAATGAAGGCCAGGGAGAATAGTTCAGCGGGGCAGCAAACAGAAAAAAAAGTTGAAACTACTTCTGCTACCAACCTGCCTGACCGGCAGGCAGGCCCGGCATCATCCAATTCAGCAGCTAACAAATAATAAACCGGAATGGACTACATCGGCGAGCATCTTTTACCCGGTCAGTTAGGACACTTTTTTATTGTACTCTCATTAGTTGCATCGTTGATTGCCACCTTCTCCTATTTCAAATCGGCGCAATCCAAAAATGATACGGATGCAGCCCATTGGAAAAAATTGGCCCGTTATGCTTTTCTCACCGAAATAGTTTCTGTTGTTGCCATCTTTGGTATTTTATTCTATATCATTCATGGGCATCTGTTTGAATATAAATATGCCTGGCAACATAGCAGCCGTTCTTTAGAATTCAAATATATGCTGGCCTGTTTCTGGGAAGGCCAGGAAGGAAGTTTTTTACTATGGAGTGTCTGGCATTGTGTACTCGGTGTCATACTGATAAGAACAAGTAAAAAATGGGAAGCCCCAGTTATGACGGTGATAAGCTTTGCACAGTTTTGCCTTGCCACCATGATTGCAGGTATTTACATTTTTGGCTGGAAGATGGGTTCCAACCCTTTTATTTTATTAAGAGATTCTGGTGTTTTAGACAATGCCCCGGCATTGCATATTAATGGTGATATTACACAAGGCTTGCGGCAGGATTTTATGTTATCTATTAAAGATGGCAACGACCTGAACCCATTGTTGCAGAATTACTGGATGGTTATTCATCCTCCCGTTTTGTTTATGGGTTTTGCTTCTACCATTGTTCCTTTTGCATTTGCTATTGCCGGGCTATGGAAAAAGAAATTTGGCGAATGGACAAAACCGGGATTGCCCTGGGCTTTATTTTCTGCGGCTGTTCTCGGTGTTGGTATAATGATGGGTGCCATGTGGGCTTATGAGTCACTCACCTTTGGTGGTTACTGGGCATGGGATCCGGTAGAAAATGCCTCCCTGGTGCCCTGGTTAATTTTAGTATCAGGAATCCACACAACACTTATTTATAAACATACCGGCCATTCTTTACGGGCAACACATTTGTTTTTTATACTTGTCTTTGGGTTTATCCTTTATTCTACCTTTCTTACCCGTACAGGAATTCTGGGAGAAACTTCCGTTCATGCTTTTACCGGCGAAGGCAGCAACCTTTTTATTCATATTTTGGTAGTAATGGCATTGGCATTAATCCCGGCATTTGTCTTATTCTTCAGCCGTTACCGGGAAATACCATCTATTCAAAAAGAAGAAAACAGTTCATCAAGAGAATTCTGGATGTTTATCGGGTCATTGGTTTTCTTTTTATCAGCCCTGGTAATTATTGCCATTACGTCTATCCCTGTTTACAATAAAATATTCGGCACTAAAATGGCTCCGCCGGAAAAAGCAGAGTTCACTTATAACCAGATACATGTTTTTGTAGCCATCATCATTGCTGTATTAACTGCCGTAACCCAATACCTGAAATACAAAGAGACCAACACTAAATATTTTCTCAAAAAAATAATGGTGCCAACAATCATTGCGGCCATTATCGCCACATTGATACTTAGCCTGGGAGATGTGAATTATAAAAAAGAAACTTACGGCTTTATGGCTGCTATCTGGATAGCCGTAGCTTGTAGTGTGTATGGCATCGTTGCCAATGCAGCATACATTTGGTTAGGATTAAAAGGAAAGCTGAAACTTTCCGGTGGTTCTATTTCACATTTTGGTTTTGGCTTAGTGTTATTGGGCATTCTGATTTCATCTTCGAAAAAAGAAGTGCTGTCAAACAATATAAATGGCATTCCTGCCCCGTTAGATAAAAACGAAAATCCAAGAGAAAATCTTACGCTGGTAAAAGGATTGACGGTTGACATGGGCAAGTATTCAATAACTTATGAAGGAGACTCGTCACATCCTAAAAAACAGCTTTCGTTTTATAAAGTACGTTTTAAAAGAAAAGATGGGAAAGAAGAGTTCGTACTCACCCCTAATTCTTTTGTAAACTACAAAGGCAACGAAGGATTGATGAGTAATCCTGATTCAAGGCATTACTGGAACCATGATGTATTTACCTATATCACTTCCATATCCAATCCTGACAAACGGCAGGATACGGCTTCTTACAAACCTAACAGTATGAAACCGGGTGATTCACTTTTCTATTCCAGCGGTTTTATCATTTTGCAGGAAGTAAAAAAAGCAACAGACAGTTTGCCCGAAGAACTTTTTGGTAAAGACGGAAGTCTGCATGAAGCCCGGTTGAAAGTTTATTCCAAAAATGGTACTACCTATTCCATCGCTCCAAAATTAGCTTTTGCTAAGGGCGGTGAACTGGGTTTGCCCGATACTGTTTTGGCAGAAAACTTAGTATTTCAATTACAGAAAGTAAATCCCGACAATAGTATTGTGCTGGGAGTAAAAGAATCCAACGCTGTAATGGACTACATTACGCTGAAAGCCTATAAATTTCCTTTCATAAACCTGCTCTGGGGCGGTATTCTTATCACTGCTATTGGCATCATCATCAGCATGGTACGCCGCATTCAGTTAAACCGCAGTAGCGGCACGGAGTCCTGATTTTAGCTTTTCTGAAACAGCATCTATTGTAGTTTTGTTGTCAGGTATATAAAATGCCAAAGCTGTGTTTTAACTTTACTATCCAATGATTTATCTCTAATCATATAGCAAACCATATACATCTATAGTTTTCTTGCTGTTGATGGCAGGAAACAGCCTATTTGCACAAATAGAATTGCCGGTACCTGTTATTGACTCTAATGAACTGGCATTAAAGTACATGAAGGAACAACGAAAGAAATGGGGGCCGAATGACACCGTTTTAGTTCCTGCCATTTTTTACCAAAACGAGATAATAAATTACAAGGAAGAACCCATGGTTTGGGTATCCAAACTATCACCCGATAAGCTGGCTAAGTTTATTGAAGAGTGGACAAGGCTTCGCAATGCTGTGTATGTTACGTATCCGTATGCAAGAATTGCGGGCGGCACTATCAACGATATTAATAAGAGCCTGACGGGTATAAGTAGAAAAGTGGAACGAAAGCTTATTATTAAGTCCAGAGAAAAGGATTTGAAGAAAGAATTTACCGAACCTCTTTCCAACCTCTCTGTTTACCAGGGAAAAATCCTGATGAAACTCATCAACCGGCAAACAGGTAATAACTGCTACGAAATCATTAAAGAATACAAAGGCGGCTTAAATGCCCGGCTTTACCAAACTGTTGCCTGGTTTGTGGGCGGCAACCTGAAACAGGACTGGGATACTAAAGAAAACACCATGGACCGGCAAATCGAAAACATTGTGAAAGAGATAGATGGGACATGGTATAATAATCCGTATCGCCGATAGGAGTTGGTCAGGAGCTTCTTTTATCACCCTTTTAGCAAAAAATAATAATTAACTTAGCTTATTAAAAATAAGATTATGCTTACTACAATAAAAGGAGTGTATGATGACGGTAAAATAATTCTTACAGAACAAGCACCTGTTACTACAAAAACTAATGTAATGGTTACCTTTCTTACGGAGGAAAATAAAACAACAGACGAAAAACGTATGCCTGGAAGGTTAAAGGGAAAAGTGACAATTCCGGATGACTTCGATGAGCCGTTAGATGATTTGAAAGATTATATGTAATGGAGAATAATAAGTTTTTAGTAGATACACACTGTCTTATCTGGTTTCAGGAAAACAATCCTAAAATTCCAGCTCAGGTAATGGAGAAATTACAAAATCTTGACAACAGCATTTACTTTTGCCAGTTAAGTTTATTTGAAATCACCATTAAGCAAAAAATAGGGAAATTACCTCTTTTAGAATCCGATGTTTCTATAATCCATGACCAGGCCATACTGGATAAATTTAGATT
This sequence comes from Chitinophagaceae bacterium, assembly GCA_026785745.1. Taxonomy (GTDB): domain Bacteria; phylum Bacteroidota; class Bacteroidia; order Chitinophagales; family Chitinophagaceae; genus JJ008. The sequence goes on from JAJAZO010000055.1 coordinate 5,445, forward strand.
CTTACCTCTTCAAAATGCCCATTTATCTAATTATAGCAAAATCCCACTTTCCCCATTGCACCGTGACCCTTTTGATAGATTATTGATAGCAACTGCTCACCATGAAAATATCCCGATCTTATCTGCTGATAAAAATTTCAGCCTTTACAAAGATTTTATAAAAGTATTGTGGTAAGAAAACGAATAAACAATCAACATGAAGCTTGACATACTTGCCATTGGTGTTCACCCCGACGATGTAGAACTTGGTTGCTCAGGAACTCTCATCAATGAAATAAAAGCCGGTAAGAAGGCCGGTATTGTTGACCTTACACAAGGCGAACTGGGTACAAGGGGTACTATTGAAACCCGTTGCAATGAAGCGGCTAATGCTGCAATGATAATAGGTGTGCAGATAAGAGAGAATCTAAAGATGAGAGATGGCTTTTTTGAAAACGATGAAGAAAATAAATTAAAACTCATTTCAGCCATCCGTAAATACCAGCCGGATATTGTAATCGGCAATGTGCTGAATGACCGCCACCCCGATCATGGCCGTGCCGGTAAGCTGATTGCTGATAGCTGTTTTCTTTCCGGTCTTGTAAAAATAGAAACCAAAGATGAAGCCGGGCAAACACAGCAAAAATGGCGGCCATCCTATGTGTTGCATTATATACAAGACTGGTATCATGAGCCTGATTTATTAATTGACATCAGCGATGTATTTGAACAACGGATGAAATCAATAGAAGCTTACTCCACTCAATTTCATACGGCTGATAGCATTGCCAGTGGACCACAGACGTATATTTCTACTCCCGACTTTTTAGAAAGTGTAATTGCAAGAGCAAGAATGTTTGGCAAACGAATCGGGGTAAAATATGCTGAAGGTTTTATCAGCGAAAAAAAGATTGGTATCCGCCAACTTGATGCATTGATACAGAACGAAACATAACAGGTGTTATTACTTAGCTTTTTACCAAAAGATTAAACAAAACTGCCGGTTATCCACATCAATCGGTTGCCTTAATTTTCCTCCCCTTTCTGGCGTAGTTAGATTACCTTTGCCTTTCTGAAAAAGCAGTCTATGGCAAGTCCGAAATTCTCAACTGTATCACAATCTTTTCATAGTGAACTGAAAAAAAGAATAAGTGATTATTTTACACAAGCTGGTAAGTCTTCTACCGGTAATTTTTCTTTGTATTTTAAAGCCATTGTGCTTGTAGTTAGCTTTGTGGCTGTTTATATTCACCTTGTATTTTACACCCCAACCACCTGGCTGGCCATCATAGAATGTATCGTTCTTGGCGGGTTAACCGCAGCCATTGGTTTTAATGTTATGCATGATGGTTTGCATGGCAGCTTTAGCCGGTACAAATGGGTAAATGAACTGGCAGGATTATCATTAAATTTTTTGGGAGCCAATAATTTTATGTGGCGTTCTAAACATAACATCATCCATCACACTTACACCAATATTGAAGGCATTGATGATGACATTGAAGCCAAGCCCCTGCTTCGTCTTTGTGAGACACAGAAATATTACAAAATTCACCGGTTTCAGCATTGGTATTTCTGGTTAGCTTATTCGTTGCTTTATATCTGGTGGGTTTTCTTTACTGACTATAAAAAATATTTTCTTGGGAGAATCGGAGCTACATCGCTTACTAAAATGAGCATCGGCGACCATCTCTCTTTCTGGGGTTTTAAATTATTACATGCCTTTATCTTTATGGCCGTTCCTATTTACACATTAGGGTTTTCCACCTGGGTGATTGGCTTCCTGATTTACGGCATGTTTACAGGTGTTGTGTTGAGTATTGTTTTTCAGTTGGCACATACGGTAGAAGAAACACATTTTCCACGAGCTAATGCTACAACCGGTAAGATGGAAGATGAATGGGCACTACACCAGCTAAAAACAACAGCCAATTTTGCTACCCGAAACCGGTTAATCTCCTGGTTGGTAGGCGGATTGAATTTTCAGGTGGAGCATCACCTATTTCCAAGAATATCCCATGTACACTATCCTGCCATCAGCAAGATCATCAAGAAGGCTTGCCAGGATTTTGGTATGCCTTACATCGAATATCCAAAAATGAGGTTGGCCCTGGCCTCGCATATATCTCACCTTAAACATCTCAGCCGGAAGTAATGCCGGTCTGTTTTAATAATTATTAAGGAGTCAGGCGACTCCTTTTTTATTGCCTTTCTGCAAGACTATTCTCTTACTATAAATAGCTTTTCCACAAATGAACTTCTATATTTTGCTGCTATGTGAAAGCAGTTTAATTTACACCGCTTTTAATGCCACCCCTTTATATGGTTAACCTTACAAATTATAATCCCAACAATGTCAGTAATCCCAACAATAACATTTTTGGCTTACCGACAAACGAAGAAGATGCCCGGTTGATAATTGTACCTATCCCCTGGGAAGTTACTGTTAGCTATGGGGCGGGAACGGCTAGAGCACCCGAAGCAATTTTCAGAGCAAGTATGCAGGTTGATCTTTTTGACCCCGAATTTCCAGATGCGTGGAAACAGGGATTCTATATGCGGCCTACTGACCGGAAAGTTTTAATGAAGAGTGATTACCTGCGCAAAGAAGCTGAATTGTATATTGACTATATCTCCAAAGGAGAAGATGTGTCAGCCAACCAGTTTATGTGTAAAACGTTGAAGGAAGTAAATGAAGGTGGTATTTTCATGAACACCTGGGTATACGATCAGACAAAGGTGTTACTTGAAAAAAATAAATTAGTTGGCCTGGTTGGTGGCGATCATAGTGGCCCACTGGGTTTCTTTAAAGCCATTGCTGAAAAACATGGAGAATTTGGAATCCTTCAAATAGATGCGCATTGTGATCTGAGGTCTGCCTATGAAGCATTTAATTATTCCCATGCCAGCATTATGTATAATGCATTGGAAGAAATTCCGCAACTGGAACGGTTGGTGCAAGTGGGTATAAGAGACTTTGGAGGCGATGAATGGGAATATATAAAGAACAGTAACTTTCGTGTTATCGCTTATTTTGACAAAGAAATAAGGAACCGCCAGTACGAAGGGCAAACCTGGAAACAAATAGCCGAAGAGATAGTGGATAAACTGCCGCAAAAAGTTTTTATCAGTTTTGACATTGATGGTCTTGATAGAAAGCTTTGCCCTTTTACAGGTACACCAGTGCCGGGTGGTTTTGAACTGGAACAGGTGTTTTATCTCTTCAGTAGAGTTTTAGAAAGTGGTAAAACTATTATTGGTTTTGATCTGAATGAAGTAGGCATTGGTGGAGATACCGATTGGGATGCCAATGTGGGTGCAAGGGTGCTGTATAGGTTGTGTAACTTATTAGTTACAAGCAATAGTTAAGATGAAGCAGTTTGATATTTCGCTGAAAAATGAAAAGATAAAACCCTACAACCGGCTGAGCTGGCTAATTATCATCATACACATCATTGTTTTCCTATACCTGAGTTTTTTTTCAAATGATAGAATAATCAGGGTATCGGCAATTGCTTCGCTGGTTCTTTTAGCTTTTTGCTTCTTTCTAAAACTCTATTTTAAAAAAACAAAATGGGCATTTGGGTTTCACCCTTTTTTCCTTTTCCTGATGGTTGGCTGGATAACGATGGGGAAATATTGGTTAGCTGCTATTCCGTTCATTTTTGATATACTATTTTCCATTACAGTAAGAAAATTTTCTGTCGAAATCTCAGTTGATAAAATTATCTATCCGTCGTTCCCAAAAAAAAATATTAACTGGACAGAACTGAACAATATCATTTTGAAAGATGGTCTCCTGACAATCAACTTCAAAAACAATAAGTTTATCCAGCAATTTGTTGACGAAACAAAGACTGTCGTAAATGAACAGGAATTTAACGACTTTTGCCACCAGCAATTGAATAAATGAGTTTACAACAATCTCCATACATTCTATACTCCGACGGTAAGGGAAATATTTTTGAAGACACTTCATTATACGTAACTGGCAGAACTGGCTGGGATGCTATGCCTGTGCCTGAAGATGAATGGATAGAACTTCCCGATGGCGGCTCATTATATGAATTACCGGGCCGTAGGGGAATTGGTATTGATGTAGAAACAGGTGATATGAGACTATGTGAAAAAGGATGGGCTGTTGCGGCATTTATACCACCAGCACATACAGGTTTTTATCTCGCGGCTTATGAAACTGCTAAAGATGCCCCGATTCTTCCTTTGTTTTGTTACACCGCTGCCGGCTGGTTAAATGAAAAATTCTATGTGCCTGCTACAAGAGTAGAGCCAGACATACGGCAAGATTGTGCCGGATACGATCAGGAAAAAGTAAAAAAAGGTGTAGCGGATTTACAAAAACATTATCCGCATAATCGTTTGGTAAGCCATCTTACTAATAATTGTGCATTGACTTATCAATGCCCGGCGGCAAGAAATTTTTCGCTGGGCAGATGGGAATGCCCGGTACCGGTTTCACCAGCTTGTAATGCAAACTGTGTTGGTTGTATTTCTTTGCAGCCAGATGAAGAACAAATTGTTTCCACACAAGACAGGCTAACATTCAAACCAACGGCAGAAGAAATTGTAGAGTTTACAGTTCCGCATTTAGAATCAGCCCCCTATCCTATTATCAGTTTTGGCCAGGGTTGTGAAGGCGAACCATTATTAATGTGGGAAACAATACGAGAAGCAATTATTGAAATAAGAAAACATACTTCCAAAGGCAGCATTAATATAAATACCAACGGATCGAAACCAGATGCAGTAAGAGCATTGTGTGAAGCAGGATTGGATTCTATTCGTGTAAGCACTAACTCCGCAAGAAAAGAAATTTATACTCCTTATTACCGTCCTAACAATTACCAGTTTGAAGATATTGTTGAAAGCCTGAAAGTGGTAAACAGTTTCGGTGGGTGGACATCTATCAATTATTTTGTTTTCCCCGGCATGACAGATTCTGTGGCGGAATACGAAGCACTGCGACAGCTGATAAAAGAAACCGGGTTGAAAATGATACAATGGCGCAATTTCAATATTGACCCGGATTGGTATCTTGGTAAAATTGGCATAACTGATACTGGTAAATGTCTCGGAGTAAATCAATTGCAACAATTAATCCGGGAAGAATTTCCTGATTTAAAATACGGCTATTTTAATCCTCCGATAGAACGCATTAAAGGAAAATTTGAAATGGATTTTGCCCATCATTAGATTTTAAATGACCCAGTCAGCCCAAAAAAATATTTACACAGGTATCGGGTTGGCTGTTCTTGCCACTTTTATCTGGTCAGGTAATTTTATTGTTGCCAGGGCTGTCAATAAAGAAATTCCTCCCATTAGCCTTAATTTTTATCGCTGGCTTGTTGCCTCCATCATTATTTTTCCGTTTGCTTTTAAAAAATTTAAAGCAGAATGGAAAACAGTTAAACAATCATGGCATTACCTGTTCTGGATTTCATTAACTGGTATAGCTTTGTTTAACACATTTGTTTATATCGGTGCACATTATACTACCGCCATCAACCTTGCTTTGATAGGCACTACTTCTTCCCCAATTATGTCTGTTCTTTTTGCCCGCATTTTTCTAAAAGAAAAAGTAGGATGGATGAAATTTGCCGGAATGGTTATTTGTGTACTTGGTGTTCTGTTTCTTTTATCAAAAGGGAATTTTAAAAACCTTGTGCATTTACAATTTGGCGAAGGCGACTTGTGGGTGCTGCTGGCTGCATTTTGTTTTGCTATTTACAATACGATGGTAAAGAAAAAACCGGCTGCCATATCACCAGTAAATTTTCTGTTTGTTATTTTCTCTTTTGGTACATTGCTGGTGTTACCATTTTATTTGTGGGAATTAAACAACACATCTGCCGTAGACCCGATAGCTATTTGGTGGAATAGCAAAATTATATTTTCTATTCTTTATCTCGGTCTCGGAGCCTCTGTCATTTGTTTTCTTATATGGAATATGGCTATTAGAAAATTAGGTGCTGGCCGCACCGCTTTATTTGGCAATCTTATTCCTGTATTCAGCAGTATTGAAGCAGCTATTATACTGCATGAAGAGTTTACCTGGGTGCATATAACCAGTATGCTCATTGTATTTTTGGGAATACTTTTAGCGAACCTTCGTTTTAAAAGATAGATAAGACCCAATTATTTTATTTAACCATTCAAACTCTGTTGGCAGGCCTGCTTTTAAGTTTTTCTTTTATTTTGCCTCCCGGTCAGACTATTTACCTCAGTAAAACCTGATATTGCCCGGTTTTAGAGTATATCCTGCCTTAAAAGAATGTTTTCAGGAAAATCTTAACATTTTATAAATGATGTTCTATGCAAGTTGCACGGGGTTTGCATCGTTAGTAACATGTGTGAACAACAATGGATTGCACCGCAAATCACCAAACTGTAACTTTGTTATGAACAACGCCTACGCTATGTCTGCATCACTCGAAGCCAAATACAAAAACCAGGCTTATATGATTACCGCCGGTTTTGCTGGTTTGGCCATACTGATAATGTTTTTATTGAAATGGAAATTGCCCATTCCCGAATTGGCTCTTTCCGAACCCGGTATTGAAGTAGAGCTTAACCTTCCACCCGATCCTCCTGAACCTCCTCAGTCTTCCAACGAAGAAAGTGGTGGTGGTGGCGGCAATCCTGTTCAAGCAGCAGGATCTCCGGGAGTGGCAGCTTATACACCACCTACTACTTCTAAAGAAGTTGATGAAGAGGAGGATGAAGCAAGCCCGGAAGTAACTACGCCAAAAGCAGTAGCTCCTAAATCGCCAAAAATAAACGAGACTTCCGTTGCAAAAGCAGAACCTAAACCGGTGGTAGAAACACCTGCACCCAAAGTGCCTAAAGCAGTTCTTGGTAAAACAACGATTGGAGTAAATAAGGGAGGAGGTGCGGCAGAGGATTATGAAAAGGCAGGTGGCAAAGGTGGTGGTACCGGAGTTGGAAACGGAAACGGAACAGGTGGCGGCAGCGGTAATGGTAATGGCGGTGGAAACGGAACAGGTAACGGTATAGGCAGTGGGCCAAAAGTAACAAGAGGCGACAGAAAGATAGTTCGCTATTATTCCTTTGAAGGTGATCTTGATAAAGCTGTAGTATATGCTAATATAACCGTATCTCCGGATGGTACTGGAAAGTTCGTAAGTATTGCAAAAGGTTCCTCGAACAGCAACGCCGCTTATAAACAAGCTATCGTTCAATACCTGCAAAATATCAAGTTTGATAAGGCAGATCATGAATCAATGCTGACGGTACAGTTCAATTTCAGGGTGAATTAATTATATAATTTTCGTTAAGGAGGCCACGGTTTTAAACCGTGGCCTCCTTTTTTACAACTAAAAATATAACGGTAGTTTCACAAGCATGAAATTGAAAGTATATATCCATAAAGCAGAAGAAGGTGGCTATTGGGCAGAAGTTCCTTCAATAACAGGATGCAGCACACAAGGCGATATATTTGAAGAACTGTTACAAAAAATATCTATGAAGCAGTTGAAGGATGCCTGGGTGTTGATATTGATACTCCTGATAATGAGAACACACAGGTTCTTAAAATTGCTGTATGAAAACGATGTCCGAAAATAATTTTGCAAACTCCTGGAAAAGAAAGGATGGAAATTAGCCCGGATAAACGGCAGCCATTATATTTACATAAAAGATGGAACAATATTCAGGATTTCAGTTCCGGTTCATCAAAACAAAGATTTAAAAGTTGGCCTGCTTAAATCCCTGATGAAAATTGCTGAAATTAGTGATGCTGAATTATACCTTTTTTGTTTTCATACCCTCACCTGATGACCTACCATCAAACACTTGACTATTTATTTACCCGTCTTCCTATGTTCAGTCGCATTGGTGCTGCTGCATATAAGGCTGATCTAACCAATACAATCCGACTTTGTGATGCATTAAATAATCCTCAGCATAAACTCAAAAGCATACATATAGCAGGTACTAATGGGAAAGGCTCTACCAGCCACATGCTGGCGGCAATATTACAAACTGCCGGCTACAAAACAGGTTTATACACTTCTCCTCACCTCAAAGACTTTCGGGAAAGAATAAAGATTAATGGTGAAATGATAAGGGAAGAATTTGTAATTGATTTTACGGAAAAGGTCAAACCTCTGATTGAAGAAATAGAGCCAAGTTTTTTTGAGATTACAGTAGCAATGGCTTTTGAATATTTTGCTCAGCAACAAGTAGATGTAGCGGTTATCGAAACAGGATTGGGAGGAAGATTGGACAGTACTAATATCATTACACCTGAGCTTTCTATCATAACTAATATTGGCTGGGACCACATGAACATTCTCGGCGATAGTTTAGAAAAAATTGCTTTTGAAAAAGCCGGTATCATTAAAAAAGGCATCCCGGTTGTAGTAGGTGAAGTATTGCCAGAAACAGAAATTGTATTTGAAAGAACCGCTAAAGAGAGAAATGCTCCTTTGTCAATTGCTTCGCATAAAAGACAGGTGGTTGATTGGAACTGGGAAAAGCATGAACTGGTTGTGGAAGTGTCCGAAGATCATCATACTGACCATAAAAAATACCATCTTGATTTGCCGGGTGTGTATCAAACAAAAAACCTGCTGACTGTATTAGAAGCTTGTTCACAATTACAACAGCTTGGCTGGAAAATAGATGATAAAATTATCCATAAAGGTTTGCAGCATACAAAAAAACTAACCGGACTGCATGGTCGTTGGGAAATAATACATACTTCGCCATTAGTAGTGCTTGATGTAGCGCATAATGTGGACGGCATGCGGCAATTGGTTCAGCAGGCTGAAGTAACAGAACATAACCAACTGCATATTGTAATAGGGATGGTAAAAGATAAAGACATAGAAAGAGTGCTGGCCTTGCTTCCCAAAAGTGCTGTTTACTATTTCACCAAAGCTCAAATACCGAGGGCCTTGCCGGAAGATGAACTAATGGAAACAGCAGGAAAGTTGAATTTGCAAGGCGATTCTTTTCCTGATGTGAATGCGGCATTGGAGTTTGCTCTTCAACATGCACATCCTGATGATTTGATAATTGTTTGTGGCAGTGTGTTTCTTGTAGGGGAAGTTGATGCCCCCATCCACTAAATGGGAGTAAAGAACTCTTAAAAACTTAGTTGTCCCATCTTTTCCAAAGCATACATTATACAGCTAACATGCATAGACTGAATAATCTTATTTTCCCGGAGTAATTGTTTTAATTCATCTATCGTCAGCAATATTACTTCTATC
>JAJAZO010000056.1 GCA_026785745.1 Chitinophagaceae bacterium
AACCTATACAGATAACGGTGCTATTGAAATGAGGAACCGTTTATTGAAAATAATCGGCAGTGCTGCTTACAATGTACGCATCCATACTTTTCATTCGTTTTGCAATGAAGTAATACAGGACAATCTTACTTATTTTGGAAAATTAAACCTGGCACCCATCGGCGACCTGGAAGAGATTGATCTTTTCTATAAGTTAATAGACAGTATTGAAAAAAATAATCCGCTCAAACGTTTCCGCGGAGAAGTGTATTATGAAAAAGACCGGCTGAAATCTTTATACAGTTTAATTAAGAAAGAAGCATGGACACCGGCTTATCTGAACGAACGTATTGATGCTTATCTTACTGAACTGCCGACTAAAGAAGGTTTCTTTTACAAAAGAAAATATAAAGAGTTTAATGCCGGTGATGCTAAACCTGCGGCCATTGCCGATGAAAAAGAAAAAATGGAAATGCTGCGGGCTGCAGCCAATCTTTATCCACGATACAATGAAATGATGGCCGCCGAAAGCCGTTACAATTTTGATGATATGATATTGTGGGTGCTGGATGCTTTTGATAAGAATAAATATTTATTACTCGACTACCAGGAACGTTACCAGTATTTTCTGGTGGATGAATTTCAGGATACCAGCCGTTCTCAGAATTTATTACTGCAACATCTTACCAGCTATTGGGATGTACCCAATTTATTTGTGGTAGGCGATGCTGACCAGAGTATTTTTTCTTTCCAGGATGCGAACGTGGAAAACATTATTGAAGTAGAAAAGAAATATGCAGATGAACTAACCAAGATAGACCTTATCAATAATTATCGTTCTACACAAAATATACTAACAGCAGCGCATCGTTTAATTATCAATAATAACCTGCGGACTGTACTTACCGAAAATGACAAGCCGCTTATTGCTTCCAATTCAAACCTGCAGGGAATTTCTATTGAACCCATCGTTACAGAATATGCCAACCCTGCACAGGAAGCTATTGATGTGGCTATGCAGGTAGAAGCATTGGTGCAGCAAGGCATCAGCGGAAAAGAAATTGCGATTATTTACCGCAACCATGCACAGGTGGCTACTATCACCACTATGCTGGAAGGAAAGAAAATTGCGGTGAATACAAAAAGAAAAGTTGATATACTACAATTGCCTTTTATTCAAAACCTGTTACTCATTCTCAACTTGATTAATAAAGAAAAATATATTTCTTACAGTGCTGACGACCTGTTGTTCCTGTTATTGCACAGCGATTTCTTTAAATTATCTCCATTAGAAATTGCCAAACTCAGCATGACGGTAACTGCTAAAAACCGGGTGAGTAAAGAAGATACGTATTCGTTGCGCCGGTTGATGGCCGAATCTTCATTACCTAAAACAGATTTATTCAGCACGGCCAATGGTCATTCTATAAAAGAAGTAAGTGATATGCTGGAGGGCTTATTGAAAGCATCTGGCAACAGTACTTTGCAACAATTGTTGGAGTTAGTAATTCAAAAAGCAGGTGTACTTTCCTGTGTAATGCAAAGCCCTGAGAAACCCTGGCTAATGCAGGTATTAAATGCATTTTTCAACCAGGTAAAAGATGAGAATAAACGTAATCCCGAATTAACCTTATCAGAATGGCTGGCTGATATTGATACAATGAAAAAAAATCGTCTTCCCATTTCATTATATAAAATAACAGCGAATGATGAAGGAGTGAATATGGTAACTGCACACGGTGCCAAGGGTTCTGAATTTGCCCATGTATTTGTAATTGGTTGCACACAAAAAATATGGGATGACAATAACAAAGGCGGCAACCGCAATTATAAACTCCCTGATAATTTAGTAAACAACAGCACCAAAGCATCTGACCTCGAAGAAAGCAGGCGTCTTTTTTATGTAGCCGTTACCCGTGCAAAAACACATCTCCATGTATCATATCCGGCAAAAGATGATAAAGACAAAGAACAAATTAAAAGTACATTTATAACTGAGTTGTTAGAAGGAAGCAGTTTGTTGGCAACACCAAAGCAAGTACCTGATGAATTACTGGCTGATTATCTATTGCTACAATTTGCAGAAAAAGCAAGACCGGAAATTGAATTGGTAGAAGCAGAATATATTGACCAGATTTTAAAACGTTATACGTTAAGCGTTACCCATCTTAATAATTATCTGAACTGCCCCTTACGTTTTTATTACCAAAACCTGATAAGAGTACCCGCAGCTAAAAATGAAAGTATGGCTTTTGGCAGTGCCATACACTGGTCTATAGAAAGAATGTTTGTAAAAATGCGGGCTAATGAAAATATTTTTTTACCAAAAGAAGATCTGGTAAATGATTTTAACTGGTACATGAAAAATAACCGGGAAGCATTTACACCCGAAGCATTCAAATTAAAAATGGAGTATGGTGAAAAAATATTACCTGCCTATTATGATTATCACATTGACCGCTGGAATAAAATAGTTATCGTTGAAAAAGCAGTACGAAATGTAGCCGTACAAAATGTTCCCATCAATGGCAAATTAGATAAGTTAGAATTTAATGGAAAACAAGTAAACGTAGTTGATTATAAAACCGGCAAATACGAAAATGCTAAAAAGAAATTAGTACCGCCCAATGAAAAAGAACTGAATGGTGGCGATTATTGGCGGCAGGCCGTCTTTTATAAAATACTGTTGGATAATGACAGGACTAATGACTGGCAGGCGGTAAGCACAGAGTTTGATTTTATCGAACCGGTTAATGATGAATATAAAACTGAAATTGTTCAGGTCAGTCCTTCCGATATAACTACTGTAACGCACCAGATAACAGACACCTGGCAAAAAATACAGAATAAAGAATTTAAAACCGGCTGCGGCAAGCCCGATTGCGATTGGTGCAATTTTGTAAAGTCTAATCACCTGGCTGTTGAATTACATCCGCCGGAAGAAGAAGAAACAATACTATGATTAACAGGATTTTTAGGTATTAATTGCTACGCAGTAATAACCAATAAGCCGAAACAGGTTAAGTTTGCAGCCTACATGAATTACAGGGGCTTAATATCATCAGCAGTTCTCATACTAATCATTACCATCAGTGTAATCAGTGGTCCGGGCTGTGCCACTATAGTACCGCCGCAAGGTGGGCCAAAAGATTCTATTCCCCCCGTTCTATTGAAAGCCACTCCCGGCGATTCTACCCGGAATTTTACCGGCAACAAAATCACTTTCTCTTTTGATGAGTTTGTGGATGTGCAAAATCTCCTGGAAAATCTGAATGTTTCTCCGTCGCCTGTAATCAATCCTTCCGTTGAATCTAAATTAAATACCGTAACCGTAAAACTAAAAGACACTTTGGAGTCTAACACAACTTACTCCATCAACTTTGGTGATGCGATTAAAGATTTTAACGAGGGCAACCCAATAAAAGGATTTACATATACTTTTTCAACAGGTAAGTATATTGATTCATTAGAGCTAACAGGAAAAGTAATACTGGCAGAAACCGGAAAAACAGATACTACCTTAATTGTAATGCTGCATACCAGTGCCAACGACTCTGCCCTGGTAAACATAAAACCCCGGTACATTACCAAACTGGATGGTAATGGAAATTATACTTTCAAGAATCTGCCTCCAAAAACTTTTTATATCTATGCCCTGAAAGATGAAGGAGGCACCCGTCGCTATTCGGACGAAAAATTATTTGCCTTTGCTGATAAACCGGTGGTGCCGGTATTAAAAGCGGAGCCTGACACTTTGTATGCCTGGGTAGCAAAACAAACAACTGAGTCATCTACTACACCAGTTAATCTTAATATTGGCGGAGGCCGCATCAAAAGCGGAGGCAATACAGCAGATACCCGGTTAAAATATCAAACCAATCTTAATAGCGGGCAGCAGGATTTGTTAGGCAGCTTCATCATGACTTTTGAGCAACCGCTTCGCTCCTTCGATTCAACAAAAATAAAACTCTTTACAGATTCTGTTTTTAGTCCAGCCGGTGCTTATTCTTTTAAAAAAGACAGTACCAATAAAAAAATACAACTAACCCATACCTGGAAAGAAAATACAACATACCATATCATATTGGATAAAGATTTTGCACAGGATTCATCCGGAAAAAAATTATTAAAGACCGATACTCTTTCATTTAAAACAAAAAAGCTGGCTGAGTATGGCTCACTGCAATTAAAATTCAAGAACCTTAACCTCGCTAAACACCCGGTTCTGCTATTTATCTCCGGGCAAACACTTTTCAAATCAGTTCCATTAACTACGGCTGAGTTTTCACAAACCGTTTTCCTGCCCGGTGATTATGAACTCCGTATTTTATATGATGATAATAAAAACGGCATCTGGGACCCCGGCCAATTTTTTGGCAAAAAGAAACAACCCGAACTGGTAAAACCAGTTGAGAGAAGAATAACCGTGAAGCCAGCCTGGCAGAATGAGATTGAAATAACCTTATAAGCTGCGAGATATGAGTTACGAGTTTCGAGCCTTCAGACCCCTCTCGCCACTCGTAACTCAAAACTCATAACTATATTTGCGTATGCAATTCTCCTCCTCTCTCTTAGAAAATGCCGTCAACGAGTTTGCCAAACTTCCCGGTATTGGAAAAAAAACGGCGTTGCGGTTAGTATTGCATTTATTAAAACAAGACATCAAAGTAACAGGCCAGTTCAGTGAAGTAATTGGCCGGATGCGGACAGAGATAAAATTCTGTCACCGTTGCTTTAATGTGGCCGATGGTGATATTTGTTCTATCTGTGCCAATTCGATGAGAAAACAGGAAGTGATTTGTGTGGTGGAAAATATCCGTGATGTTATTGCCATTGAAAGCACTCAGCAGTATAACGGCACATATCATATATTAAATGGTGTCATTTCTCCATTAGATGGTATTGGCCCGGACCAGTTGAATATCGAATCGTTGGTGAACCGCATCGAAAAAGAAAAAATAGAAGAACTCATCTTTGCCCTTAATCCTAATATACAGGGCGACACTACCATCTATTATATTCAAAAGAAACTATCCTCCCGATCCGGCTCACAGAACCCTGCGGACGGACAGCCTTTAAATATCCGCATTACTACTATTGCCCGTGGTATAGCCTTTGGTGGCGAACTGGAATATGCCGACGAAATGACCCTGGCAAGAAGCCTCCAAAACAGGTTACCTGTAGAAAGTTATGTTTCCAGCCGCTAAAACCCCCTGCATATTGCCGATTGCTGTATGAAATCATCTTTGCTTGCAAGCCGTAGCTTCGTCCGACGCCATAGGCTTTGGCCGACGGCTGTCAGCTAAGGCTTGTTTATTATCCCTTTATAACTTAGCTTTGTAGTCATATCACAGGCAGATTTGTTTATTGTTCGGCCAGCTCAAAACAAGAACTAATAAACGGTACGAAACTCACTTCACGGTTTCCCAACGTTTAATAGTTCAATAAAAAGAATGATGTAACCAGCATTAGTGCTACTATCATGGTCTGTTGCGTCGCACTATTCATCGTTCTGTAATTCTACTGAACAATAAACAGCCTTCTGTACTTCTGGAGTAAAAACGAAAATTATGTCAGACATCAGAAAAGAACTTGAAAAAAGAATCCTCATTATTGATGGTGCTATGGGTACCATGATTCAGCGTCATAAATTAACCGAAGCTGATTATCGTGGCGAACGATTTAAAGATTGGCCTTCCGATGTAAAAGGCAATAACGACTTGCTGAACATCACCCAACCACAAATCATTACCGGAATACATAAAGAATACCTTGATGCCGGTGCTGATATTATTGAAACCAATACATTCAGCAGTACTACTATCGCTATGGCCGATTATGGTATGGAATCACTTGCTTATGAATTAAATGTCGCTGCTGCTAAATGTGCAAAGAATGCAATTAACGAATTTAAAGAATCCCGGAAAGCCTTCCCTGAAGAAGGAGGTTTGAGGGGGCCTTGGGTGGCCGGTGCTATCGGGCCATTAAATAAAACATTATCACTTTCACCCGATGTAAATAATCCTGGTTTCCGTGCCGTTACATTTGATGAGGTAGTAACTGCATATTACGAACAGGTAAAAGGATTAGTAGATGGTGGCGTTGATATTTTATTAATAGAAACTATTTTTGATACATTGAATGCCAAAGGAGCCATCTTCGCTATAAAGAAATATTTCAGGGATAGTAAACAAAAGGAGTTACCGGTAATGATTAGCGGAACAATAACAGATGCATCCGGCAGAACATTAAGCGGTCAGACTCTCGAAGCATTTTATACTTCTATCATGCATGCCAAACCACTCAGCGTTGGTTTGAATTGTGCGTTAGGTGCAAAAGAAATGAGGCCGCATATTGAAGAGTTGTCACAAATAGCCAGTTGTTATGTATCAGCTTATCCCAATGCCGGGTTACCCAATGCAATGGGAGAATATGATGAACATCCGGAAGAAACAGCACATTTTTTAGAAGATTGGGCAAAGGAGGGTTGGGTAAATATTGTGGGTGGATGCTGTGGCACTACGCCAGACCATATTAAGCATATTGCAGATGAAGTAAAAAATATTAAACCACGACAACTACCCGTAGTTGAAAAAGAGTTAGCATGACAACTTCATTATTCCTGTTAATACTATCCATTCTCATACTTGTAGTAAATAACTTTTCCCTTGTAAAAAAGTTATTTCTAAAAAAGAACTCTTAGATGCAGGACGCTACTATCATCAGGCCTTATTTAAGGTTATCAGGATTAGAACCTTTAATTATCCGTCCCGAAACCAATTTCGTAAACGTTGGTGAAAGAACCAATGTTACCGGTTCTAAAATGTTTGCCCGGCTTATCAGGGAAAATAAATACGAAGAAGCATTAAGTGTGGCCCGTCAACAGGTAGAGAACGGTGCACAGGTGCTGGATGTAAACATGGATGATGCACTACTGGATGGTGTGCTGGCCATGACAACATTCCTGAACCTGGTTCAAAGTGAACCGGACATTGCGAAGATTCCCATCATGGTAGATTCTTCAAAGTTTGAAATCATTGAAGCAGGGTTGAAATGTGTGCAGGGAAAATGTATTGTGAATTCTATCTCCATGAAAGAAGGAGTGGAAAAATTTATTGAGCAGGCAATTATCTGCCAGAGCTACGGTGCATCAGTAATTGTAATGGCTTTCGATGAAAAGGGCCAAGCTGATACTAAAGAAAGAAAAGTAGAAATATGCCACCGGGCATATAAAATATTAACTGAACAGGTTGGTTACGATCCGCAGGATATAATTTTTGATCCGAACATTTTTGCCATTGCCACCGGCATGGAAGAACATAACAACTACGGCGTTGATTTTATAGAAGCAACCAAAGAAATAAAAGAGCTGATGCCGCTTACAAAAATAAGTGGTGGTGTCAGCAACCTTTCCTTTGCATTTAGGGGTAATGACCATGTACGGGAAGCTATGAACAGTGTATTTCTTTACTATGCCATTAAAGAAGGAATGGACATGGGGATTGTAAATGCCGGTCAGTTAGTGGTGTACGATGAAATAGAGCCGCAGTTAAAGAAATTGTGCGAAGATGTAATCCTTAACCACAATAATGATAATAATGAGGCTACTGAAAAACTGATTGACTTTGCCGATACCGTAAAAGCAAAAGGAAAAGAAAATATAAAAGATGAAAGCTGGAGAGAAACTTCGGTGGAAGAACGGTTAAAGCACTCCTTAGTAAATGGCATTACCGATTATATTGATACGGATACGGAAGAAGCAAGACAGAAATATCCAAAACCATTGGATGTTATTGAAGGTCCGTTGATGGATGGAATGAATGTGGTAGGTGATTTATTCGGTGCCGGTAAAATGTTTTTGCCGCAGGTAGTAAAAAGTGCAAGGGTGATGAAAAAATCTGTGGCCGTTCTTACTCCATATATAGAACAGGAAAAAGAAGATAGAAAACAAGCTCACCTCGCCGCCGGAACAATCAATGAAGAGACTGCAGGTGCAGCAAAAATATTACTGGCAACTGTAAAAGGCGATGTTCATGATATTGGTAAAAATATTGTCGGCGTTGTACTTGGTTGCAATGGTTATGATATTATTGACCTTGGGGTAATGGTGGCTACTGATAAAATACTGGATACAGCGGAAAGGGAAAAAGTTGATATCATTGGCTTAAGCGGATTGATTACTCCTTCACTCGACGAGATGGTGCATGTGGCACACGAAATGAAAAGAAGAGGAATGAAACAGCCATTGCTGATTGGTGGTGCTACCACCTCCCGTATGCACACGGCAGTAAAAATTGCCCCGCAATATGATAATGGTGTATTGCATGTACTCGATGCATCAAGAAGTGTAACAGTAGCGGGTTCATTATTAAATGCAGAAAGTAAACCTGGACTACTCAAATCCACTACAGCAGAATACACAAGACTGGCAGAAGATTTTGCCAATAAGAAAACGGTTAAACAGTATTTAAGATTTGCAGAAGCACAAAAAAATAAACTTGTAATTGACTGGAGTAATTACACACCACCTGTTCCAATTTTTACAGGAACAAAAATATTTGAAGCACATGATTTAGCAGAGATAAGAGAATATATTGACTGGCAGCCTTTCTTTATTGCCTGGGAAATGCATGGTAAGTTTCCACACATATTGACTGATACTGTTGTTGGTGTAGAAGCCACCAAACTATATCATGATGCCAATGCATTATTGGATAAAATAGTTGCAGAAAAATGGTTAACTGCAAAAGGAGTTATTGGCTTTTGGGAAGCAGCAGCAACAGCGGCAGATACCATTAAAGTTCAAGGCCCCAACTCAACCATACAATTAGAATCGTTGCGGCAGCAAATTAAGAAAGCTGCGGGTCAGCCAAATAT
>JAJAZO010000057.1 GCA_026785745.1 Chitinophagaceae bacterium
AAATTTTGCCAGCTTACCTGTCAGCTCCTGGTTCTTTTCCGGTGTTAAAGGATTTACTCTTGATGGAACACCCGGTTGAAAAAAGAAAGTAGCATTGCTACCCTGCTCGTGGTGATCGGTTAATATATTAGGTTTCCATTTCTGAAACCATGCTACCCTGTTTTGACTTTCTACATGCACCGTAGGCAACCAGTCACGGTTCAAATCAAACCAGTAATGATTGAAACGGCCACCCGGCCATACCTGGTTAAACTCTCTTGAATTGGGATCCGACACTAAATTCTTACTCTTATGCTGGTTGGCCCAGGTGGAGAAACGTTGCAATCCATCCGGATTAAAAGATGGATCAAAAAGTATTACTACATTTTCCAACAGTTCATCTATTTGTTTTCCCTGTGCGGCGGCGAGGTAGTAAGCACTTAGTAAAGAAGCATTGGCTCCGCTTGATTCATCGCCATGAATAGAGTGACCAATCCAAACTACAATCGGCATATTGTCAATATTGACCGAAGCAGATTGTGCCGGGTCAGTCAATTTTATATGCTGCAGTCTTATCTCTTCTAACCGCTGATGGTTTTTTGGTGATGTGATTATCAATAAAACCTGCGGACGGCTTTCATAGGTAAGCCCCATTGTCTCCAGTTTTATTCTGTCTGGTGCAGCAGCAGCCACAGCTTTCATATAGTTTACTAACCTGTCGTGTGTTATATGCCACTCTCCCACTTCATGGTAGATAACGTCTTTTGGTTTGGGAATAGCAGGATTGTATTGAACCGAATCAGGCAGATAGTATCTTAACTCCTGGGCGAAAACAGAATATTGAATAAATAATAGTGAGAGGAGCAGCCATTTTTTCATACCGTCATTTTTTATGAACAGGGAAATTACGAAATAAGGGCTAAACGCCGGAGCCGATTTCTTGCTTCCTCTTATTTTAATCTTGGATAATTTTATGTTGATTTTCAATATAATTCGATGCCGCGGATTCTGTATATTTAGGAGTTAGCTGCCAGCCGTAAGAACTTTCCTGAAATGAACCAGTTTTTTAAATGAAAAATATTAATGGAAAAAAAAGTTATTCAAAACCTATGCGACAGAACAGACGCAAAATTACGCTATGCGGATATTTATGTCGCAGAATTGCGAAAGCAAACTTCAAATGGTGACGATATTGACAGAGCACATCAAGAATCTTTTCTTTTTCATTTGTGGGGTACTAAAGACGCTTTTTTAATTGAGTTAAATTATTACTATAACATTAATCTACCTATTGACAAAGTGAAAAATGGAACTTTACAAGTAGAGCTTAAAAAACTAGAAAGTAAGTATAGAGTTAGACGAATTGCTTGCGTTGGAGAAAGATAATAACAGTTGGCTTTTTGTTATGAAAGATATGCGAGACAGTTCAACTCATAGAACAGCAGTTCCCAGAGCTTACCATATAGGTGGTGAATTTGACAATCAGTTATTTCTTCGCAATCAAAAAATTGGACAAAATATAGTACGGCACTTTGTTGACGAATTCGTCGAATGGAGCTCAAACATGAAGATTCTTTTACAGCGGTTACGGGCAATTGCATTAAGTCAAAATAATATTGTTCTGACTTAACTGAATCCATCGGCCAGGCAGCTAACTGGCGGTTTGGCAATATGGCGGGGCGACGAATATATTCTCAACATTTTGTTCGCTAATCGGCTTCAGTTCCAGACGACGAATGACGCCAAGCAAAAGAATAAACTCTCTTGTCCTGAAATAGTTTGACACCAAAAAATAAACTTATGGACATAAAAAAAACAAAAATCAGCAATATTACTATCATTAAGCTTTTGTTGTGGGCAGACGGTACGCTAATACCCAAACAGCAGCGAGCCCTGTTCGTTTGCATTCCATTTATTTAAAAAAATTGTAAATTATACCAATTATTGGTACTTTTATAAAAAGAAAAACTATGGCTCGCAATACATCCATTTTATTAGGCGAACATTTTGAAAACTTCATTTCTTCTAAAATCTCATCTGGTAAATATAATTCTGCAAGTGAAGTTATTAGAACTGCTTTAAGACTATTAGAGGAAGAAGAATTAAAAACAAAAAATCTTAACAAGGCTCTGCTTCAAGGTGAAAAGAGTGGACTATATAAAAACTTTGACCCAAAAGTTCATTTAAAGAAACTTCACAGTAAGTTTTTATGAAATCCCTACCATATGTAATTAGCAAAAAAGCAGTTTATGACCTGGAGGAAATCTGGCTTTACACAGCAGAAAAATGGTCTGTTGATCAGGCAGACCGTTATTACAACCTGATATTTGACGAAATCAATTTTATCTGCAAGAATAACAATGCCGGTAAATCTATGGAACATGTTCGAAAAGGTTACCGGGCATCAAAAGTCAAATCACATCTCCTGTTTTATCGCATCCAAAATAATACTTTTGAAGTTATAAGAATTCTTCACGAACGTATGGATATTAAAAACAGGCTTAACGATTAAACAACTGAGCCCAAGAGGAACTGTATAAACTCCCACCCAAATTTTTACCCTTTTTCGTAACAAACCTCACCCCTGTTTATTTGTATATTTGCGGCTTGTCCCGTCTGTTACGGGTTCAAAATTTTTCACAACAATGAGCAAGAAAGGAAAAGTGCTGGTGGCGATGAGTGGCGGTATTGACAGTACCGTTGCAGCTCTTATGCTCAATGATGAAGGCTACGAAGTGGTGGGCATTACCATGAAAACATGGGACTATGCAGCCAGTGGCGGCGGAAAAAAAGAAACGGGTTGCTGCAATATTGACTCGTTTAACGATGCCCGGCAGGCAGCCGTAGAGCATGGATTTGCCCATTATATTCTCGATATACGGGAAGAGTTTGGCGATTTTGTAATTGAGAATTTTGTAGATGAATATATAGCCGGAAGAACACCAAACCCCTGTGTGCTTTGCAATACCCATATTAAATGGCGGGCCTTATTAAAAAGAGCCGATGCATTGGGTTGTGAATTTATGGCGACTGGTCACTATGCAAAAATCCGGCAGCATGATAACGGAAGGTTTGTAGTAAGCAAGGCTATTGATGACACCAAAGACCAAAGCTATGTGCTGTGGGGATTGCAACAGGATCTGTTAAGCAGAACATTGTTACCATTGGCTCCTTATCGTAAAACAGAAATCCGCCAAATGGCGTTGGACTATGGCTATCCCGAACTGGCTAAGAAAAGTGAGAGCTACGAAATATGTTTTGTTCCTGATAATGATTACCGTGGTTTTTTAAAACGCCGGGTAAATGGATTGGAAGAAAGAGTAGCCGGTGGCAATTTTGTTGACAAGCATGGGAAAATTTTGGGGCAGCACAAAGGCTATCCGTTTTATACAATTGGTCAACGCAAGGGTTTAGACATTGCTTTTGGCAAACCAGTTTTTGTAACAAAAATTGACGCTGATAATAATACCGTGATGCTGGGCGATGAAGACGACCTCGATCAGAATGAAATGACTGTTGGAAAAATAAATTGGATAAAGTACGATCAAATTACCCCCGGTATGGAAGCGGTAACAAAGATCCGTTACAAAGACAAAGGGGCTTTGTCGAACCTTTATCCCGACCCTTCGTCAGAGCTCAGGGTACATTTCTACGAAAATGTAAAAGGCATTGCTCCGGGTCAAAGTGCTGTATTTTATGAGGGTGATGATGTTATCGGCGGAGGAATAATACAGTCGGGAGCCCTGAGAAAGAGTCAGGAGTCGTGAGTCGTGAGTGATGAGGAAATTCTTGCTAATCAGGGACCGGTCTATTGATTCCTAACGACTCAATTTCAGGCAATAAAGCCTTTAATCATACGTTTTAAAGAGGGAAA
>JAJAZO010000058.1 GCA_026785745.1 Chitinophagaceae bacterium
GATAAATGTAACGCCTGATAAGGAAGTTCCTATCATACCAAAAGCCACCAGCATCCAGTTGCTGTTGCGGTTACCGATAAAAAAAGAATCATTATTAGAATTACGGGAGGTGTACCATGCTACAGCCAGCAACAAAACAAAATATCCGATAATAAAAGCTAGCAAAATAGTTGGCGACATACAATCAGGTTTTTTTGATAGTAAAAACCATTCCACTAAAGGTTGGCGGCATTTACTTGCTACAATTTAATAATGTGCAATAACGAATTTTGAAGATAAAGAAATTTACTTTCCCTTTGCCGCAATTTATATCAATTATGGCAATACAATCACTTGCAGTTTTCTGCGGCTCAAAGAAAGGAACCAACCCATTATATACAGCACATGCAGCACAATTGGGAAAGATAATGGCTGAGAACAATGTAAGGGTAATTTATGGTGGCGGCAGTGCCGGCATTATGGGTACTATTGCCGACAGTGCAATGGAACATGGAGGTAGTGTAACCGGTATTATTCCCAAACTGTTATTAGAATGGGAAGTACAGCATAAGCGAATCACCGAATTAATTGTGTCAGATGATATGCACATCCGGAAAAAAACATTATATAATCTTTGTGATGCTGCCATTATTCTTCCCGGTGGCTTTGGCACCCTGGATGAATTATTTGAGATAGTAACCTGGAACCAGCTTTCTATACACTACAAACCTGTATTCATCCTTAATACGGATGGATTTTATACTCATCTTATCATGCACATACAAAAGATGCGGGAAGAAGAATTTCTTTATGAACAGGCAGAAAAAAGGATCATCGTTATTAATGACCCCGTCGAGTTGATAAAATATTTTACCTGAATTATTTATTAATCATCATGATTTTTCCTGCCGAGATAAAAAATAAACCCGGTTCTGAACACCGGCAGCACCCTGCCAAAGGAGTCACGGTAAGGTGAGTTAATATCTTTCATCGCATCAATCATAATACTGGTATAAAATTGTGATTGGCCGATGTTCCTGCTACCGTAACCGGCACCTATTAAAAAGCTGGAAGAGCTTGCTTTGAATCTGTCAGTTATCACACTGTTATCTCTCTGGCTGTAAGAAATCTTATTATACTCATACTGGCCACCAATGAAAATACTTCTTACAGGCCATATCCTTAAAAACGGCCCGGCTCCTACTGCCAGGTATCTTAGCGAACTGTTGACTACCTGGCTGCGTTGGGTAAAATATGTTACGTTGGTTGCAATTCCTGCATCAATTATTTTATTAATACTGTATCCAACCTCCGGGTTCAGACCAATAATAAATCCGTTAGAAAAACCAAGATTGATACCACTACCAATAAACAAGTGGTCTTTTTTCCATCCACCTTTTTTTTCTTCTTCATCTTGTGCAAAAAGGGATACCGTTAAAAAAATGCTTGCTAACAAAGAGAAAATTATTTTCTTCATACTCATAGGTATTTTAATAAAACCGAAATCAGGCCGGAAAAATTTTCCCGGCATTTAAAATATTATTGGGATCAAAAATCTTTTTAATTTCTTTCATTAATCTCATCTGAGTTTTGTCAAACACAATGTCCATATAGTCTTTCTGGACCAGGCCAATGCCATGTTCGCCGCTTAATGTTCCTCCGAGATCTTTTGTTAATGTAAATATCTCTTTTATACCTTCCTTTAACGAGCCATTCCATTCCTCGTCTGTTAAACTGCCCTTAATAATATTTACATGCAGGTTACCATCGCCGGCATGGCCATAGCAAACGGAGTGAAAGCCATATTTTTTTCCAATTTCTTTTACACCTTTCAACAAGGCAGGCAATTCTGCTCTCGGCACCACCGTATCTTCTTCTTTATAGATGGAATGAGATTTTACGGCTTCCCCCACCTTTCTTCTCATTTTCCATAGTTCTGCTTTTTGCTGTGCATCGTCAGCAAACAAAATCTCACCGCAATCAAATTCCTGTACGATAGTAGAAATGCCTTCCATATCCTGCATCAGCACATCTGTATTATTGCCATCTACTTCTATCAGTAAGTGAGCCTGTACTTCATCACCAATTAGTACTGAGCTGCTGTCAATAAATTTACTTACCCAATCCAGTGCATCTCTTTCCATAAACTCCATAGCACTGGGAGTGTAGCCTGCCCTGAAGATGGCACTCACTGCAGCACAGGCTTTTTCGGCTGCGTTAAAAGGTACGAGCATCAATAAATCATACTGCGGTAGTGGAATTAATCGTAAAACAATTTTGGTAACGATTCCTAATGTTCCTTCACTGCCAACTATCAATTGTGTAAGATTATAACCTGTTGAATTTTTTAGCACATTAGCACCTGTCCAGATTATTTCCCCGGTAGGCAAAACGATTTCAAGGTTCAGCACATAATCTTTTACCACACCATATTTCACCGCTTTTGGGCCGCCACTATTCTCTGCAATATTGCCGCCGATAAAACAAGAGCCACGACTGCTGGGGTCTGGCGGATAGAATAGTTTTTTTTCTTTTACTGCATCTTGCAATACTTCTGTTATCACTCCGGGTTCGGTCGTTACCTGTAAATTCCTTTCATCAATTTCGAGGATACCATTCATTCTTTCCATTGATAATAATACATCTCCCAGATGTGGCAAAGCACCGCCACTTAATCCTGTACCACCGCCACGGGGGGTAACAGGAATTTTCCCTTTATTGCAAATGATAAGTATGGAGCTGATTTCTTGGGCTGTTCTCGGCTTAATGACTACTTCTGGTGGAAAGAGTAAATCTTCTGTTTCATCGTGTGCATAATTGTTCAAAGATTCTTCATCAACGAATACATATTTTTCACCCACAATTATTTTGAAAGCTTCGATATGTGCTGCGGTAAGTAAAGAAATAGCCACGGTGTCCATGATTCTGTTTTTTCAAACAATGATGATGTAAAAATCGGGATAATCAGGGATATTAGACTAAAAACAAATCGGCAACCTCTGCAAAATGTTTATCACTTGTATATAAAGGCAATTGATGCTGTACCGCAGATGCGGCTATCCATATATCATTTTCAGGTATGGGAGTACCCTTAGTAAACAATGCCAACTTTATCGTTACAAAAAGTTCTGCTGTTGTTGCATCAATTGTCAAAAGCCTGCATTTTTGTATTGCACTTGTCATTTTAATTAAATGTTTTTCGGGATTAGCAGAACGATAGGCACCGAAATAAAGTTCAGCTAATACTATAGGAGAAATATATACATCATTGCAGGATTCCAATTTTTGAGAAATGGATTCATCCCCTTTCATAAGGTCAATAAAGATATTCGTATCCGCCACCAGGTTATTTCCAGTCATCGGGGTATATCTTTTCGAAATTTTCTTCGATGGTTTGCCTCATAGCATCAGCCTCTTCAATTGTTAACACCCCTACCAAATCACTAAACTTGCTTTTGGGTTTCATTGTAGCTGTCTCTTTATCTACAATCATTTCAATAGCTTCCAGAGTAGCTTCATTATCTGTCTTTAGTACCGCTTCAATAATATGAAGTTTTCGGGCTTCTGAGTACATAATTTTAAACTTTACTTAATTCAAATTTAAACTTTTCCTGAATAATATAAATCGAGATTAAAAATAAAGGATATCCAGAAAAGGAAGATTATCAGTAGCTTTTAAACGACGGGCACATAGACTCCCTGCTGTTACCTCTGTATTTGTCCACTACTCCCTGTTTAACGAGGGAAAATTCAAAGGCACCACGACCGTTATTAAAGGCTTTCAGATCAGACATGGTGGCATCGTAGGTGAAAGTAAAAGTATAATCTTTCAATCCCAGGCCAATCATTGGTATTGCTGCATCTTTATACCGGTAATAAACTCCGGCTATCAATACTTTTTCTCCATTGCCTGATAAATTGTAATGTGCATTCAACCCGCCAACAATCTCATAGGATTTTGCCTGCAGAGAAACATACACATTCGGATTAATAATTACCCTGTCATTCACCATCAAACTACCATTGAGAAACCCGGTATAGCGAACCGGAACCCGGTTATCTACTCCTGCCTGATCATCAAAAAAAGATTCCCGTGGCTTGTTGACATGCATGGCAGAAAAACCGGCATTCAGATATACTTTATCCGTTGGGAAATAAGCATAGTTGGCTCCTACCTGTATATCAAGATAGTTGACGTTGTTAGTATTTAATGAGGGAGCTACTGTTGTATTATGTACATCAAAAAACCTTCCATTCCACTGGCTCGGAAATGTAAGGTTTGAAGTATTAATGTTTTTATTGGCCCAGCCCACATTAAAACCCAGACTTACCAAACTTCCGGCATTTAACATCTGGTGATAGGCAGCGGAGCCATAAATTTTTGTAGAAGTAAGAGCACTGGTTCCGGCAACATCCCGAAGTAGTACACCACCTAAGCCAAGCCAGCCTGTGTTATCACTGTTCTGCATGGTTTGTACATCACCGAATACACTCATTGTTTTGTAAGGAAATGCAGTAACACTTGCCCATTGATTGCGATAGTTAGCCCCAAGCCTGTAATCTCCATCAGGAATAAACCCTGTGTTGGCAGGATTGGTCAATAATGGGGAATTCATGAATTGTGAGAAATGAAGATCCTGAGAAGAAGCTGCGAGCCATGAGCTGTGAGCTACGAGCAATACAATGAGACTCCGTATGTTTATTATTCTCTTCATTTTCAAATTCCCTACCTTATTAACGTAATATCACCCTTTTTAGTTGTTTTGACACCATCAGAAAATTCAATACTAAGTGTGTAAGCATATACATCCATCGGCTGTACTACTCCTTTCACTCTTCCATCCCAGCCCTGGAAACGGTTATTGGTTTCAAATACTTTTTGCCCCCACCTGTTCCAGATGATGAATTGCATTTTGGCAATGCCAAACCCTCTTACCATTATCACACTGTTTATATCACCGGTTTGTGGTGTAAATGCATTGGGCACATCTACCAATGGTAAGATAGTGGCAACTATTTGCTTACAAATTGTACTATCGCACCCGATGGTATTATACGCTGTGAGACAAGCATTAAATGTGCCTGTTGCATTGTATTGATGAGAAACAGGTGCCCTTGATGTTGTCAGCAATGAATCCCCATCTCCAAAATCCCATTTGAAACGAATGGCATCAGGCGAGGACAGATTGGCAAATGTAATAGGTGTATTTTCCTGTGGTGGAATTGGTCCAAAACTGAAATCGGGTATCGGTGCATCAAATACCCTGATGGTAAACCTGGCGGTATCTGTAATATTACAAGTATTGGGGTTATTAGCGACCAATGTTACAATATATGTTCCAGGTAACGTATAAGTGTAAGTTGGGCTGGTAGAAGTAGAAGTACCAATTCCATCACCAAAATCCCATTGAAAGTTTTGTCCAGCCAGGGATGTGTTGGTGAATGCAGCATTATATAAAAGGCAACCCGTTGGTGGTGTAGTAAACTGTGCTTTTACATTAGCAGCAACACTTAATGGGATTATTAATGAATCAGGTGCATTACAATATGCAGTGTCCACCAAGATTAATTTTACATTATAAGTTCCCGGCCCGGCATAGCTATGCAATACAGAAGCAGAGCCGGTTTGCACCCTTGGTGAGCCATCCCCAAAGTCCCAGATGAATGATGCAGGACCAAATGGCCGACTTAGAGGTGCGATAGAAAGATTATCAAACCTGTAATTAAAAGCGTTACAAGGTAGCAGCTTAACAGGATCAAAATCAAGAATAGCTTCAAGGT
The DNA here is from genome assembly GCA_026785745.1 of Chitinophagaceae bacterium. Lineage (GTDB taxonomy): Bacteria > Bacteroidota > Bacteroidia > Chitinophagales > Chitinophagaceae > JJ008. Next base: position 5,761 of record JAJAZO010000058.1, read on the forward strand.
TCCCTACCCTGATGTTGAGGAAAGAACTATCCCGCAAATTACAGGTATTAGGATCAATAGCTACCAGCATTACACGGTAAGTACCGATTGCATTATATATGTGAAAAGCATTCGGTGTTGTTGTAGTAATGTCAGGTGCATTACCAGGTACATATTCAAAATACCATTCATAGCTCTGTGCCGTTCCCACGGTATCCCTGAAATCAACTCTCAGTGGTACACAACCAGCCGTATCTCTTGTACCATCAATAGCAGACTGGACGCCCCCATTAACACCTGCCAGGTTCATCGCTATTTTAACCATTGTCAGGTTACAATTAGATGAATTATTTACGGTGGACCATGCACCCGGCGTAGTAGGGTATAGTAATGCCGGTAATCCAAGTTTACAATTAC
>JAJAZO010000059.1 GCA_026785745.1 Chitinophagaceae bacterium
AATTGTATCTGCGCTTGTGCACTCGTACGGCGGAGTTCTTCCGCTTCAGCCCATTGACGCTTATATTCTTTTAAGAAAAATAAAATCGCATTTATCAGGTGAAAAAATAAATTGATAAGACTGGCGTAGATAATGTTCAGTTTATAAGGATTACTGTTTTGTTGCCAGGTATAACCATGAATAATATTACCTACCAGGTACACTACCAAAAAAGCAGCAACAGGTGCTACAACATTGCCCGCCAAAAAAAACAAGCCAAGTAAACGGGTTTTATTTTTCGGTGTTAAAAATCGCTTTCTGAAATAAGGCTTAATAAGCCGGTTGCCCTCCCATGTTAAAAGTAATTCCCGTAATAGTGAGCAGTGCATAATACCATTCTATTTCAATATTGAAATAATGATACACATCGCATAAAGCTGTATTTAAAAAAGTGTACAGCGATAAAATGATGATGAAAAGATAGCGGTATCGGTGATTGAATAACATAAAACCTGTATTAAAACAGTCCCGTTTGCAATAATTACAAACGGGACTGAAAATAGTTTTTCAAAGGGCACCTGGGTACTATGTTTTATGGTAAAATAACCCTGTCAATAATATGCACCACACCATTTGTCTGTACAAGGTTCACCCCGGTTATTTTTGGCCAGTTAGCAGCGGCAATTCCATTTCCGGCACCATATACTACAGGCCCGGTTAAGTTGATAGTTAGCCTCTTGCTGGCATCTGCTCCGGTCAATAATGTATTTACGTTTCCGGCCACCAAATCAGAGGAAAATACCCTTGCACCTACTGCATGATGGAGGATAATATTTTGCAAGGCAGCAACAGGAACAGCATCCAACGATGCATTTGTTGTAAATCCGCTTCTGGCAAATGCGTCATTATCCGGAACAAAAACGGTAAACGGACCTGCACCATTCAGGGCAGCAGCAATATCAGTACCACCACCAATCCTTACCCGGTTAATTGCATATAACAACCTTGAAAAATTAGGATTAGCAGCTACTGCTCCGGTAATTGTAACGGAAGGCGGAATTAATACCCTGTTTACTACATGGATAACTCCATTGCTGGCACTCACATCAGCGGTAACCACTTCCACCCCATTGATATAGGCTTTTCCTCCGTTCAATTTGGCAAACAGCCTGGGGCCTGCACCCGTTGTAGCATATGTTGCCGATTCAATTCCCGCTGTAGTAATTGCACTGGAAGGAACAACAGCTGTTAACACATGATAGTTAAGTACCGCTTTAAGTAAGTCGAGAGTTGGACCAGTTGTTATGGCATTTATTTTTGCTTCTGTATCCAGATCAGGTATACCATCACCAGTAATATCTAACAGGCGAAATGCATCATCGTTAGGAGCAAAAACAGTAAGATTAGCTGTATTACCCAGCAGATTCGCATAACCCGCCTTTATTACAGCCGCTTCAAGCAAAGTAAAATTAGCCCCGTCAACGACTGTCTGTGTAATTGTTTTAGGTTGATTAACAGGGGGTTCTTCATCCTTTTCACAACTCATAATACATAAAGGCAAGCTTAAGACCAGCATCAGGCTGGTTTTTCTAAAAAATTTTTGGGGTTCCATAATTAAATGATTTTGTTTAATTGAACAACAAAATCAAAAAAATATGGGTGCACAGAATAGAATGGAAAAGCATTATACCGGAGTGAATCCTGCCATTTAGAGGAGTGAAATGTGTTTAAGAAAAACAGTAAAAAAGCCGTTTTGGTTTATCCAGAACAGGTTATCCTTAGCTATTTCGTTAATTATTTCATTCCCGGCCGGATAAATCTAAATCCTGTCTTTGCTTTTCGTCATCCCGCATTTTCTTTACAAATCTGGCTTGCATAAGCAATGCGTTTTGAGGAAAAATAAGTTAGTAAAAACAAAGCAGACTTTATGTAAAAAATTATTCCTTATAAGGCAACAACTTCTTCAACAACACCTCTTTTCTATTCTTTGCTACATCAACAGATGCTCCGTCGCTCATTACCAGGTAGCCACCATCGCCTTTAATGTATTTTTCAATTTCGTTTAGATTTACCAGGTAAGAACGATGTACCCGGATAAAAGAATGTTGCTCCAGTATTTCTTCCATGTCTTTTAGTGATCGGGTAACCAGCATTTTTTTCTTACTCTTTAATTGCAGTATTGTGTAATTATCGTCCGACTCGCAACTGATGATGGTGTCAACAGGGATCATTTGCAATCCTTCTATGGTGGGCAATGCAACTTTATTTACAGGAAGGGAAGGCTGCCTGATTTTCTGCATCAGTATTTCTAACTGTTGAGGAAGTGGTATCTGTATTCTTTCTTTTACTTTCTGCACAGCATTTTTTAATTCTTCCCTATCTATTGGTTTCAATAAATAATCAATGGCACTGAAGCGGATGGCTTTTAATGCATACTGATCATAACTAGTGGTAAAAATCAGGTGGAAGTTGATAGCGGGTAATTGTTCCAGCATTTCAAAGCCATTCATTCTTGGCATTTCTACATCAAGAAAAACAAGATCGGGTGAATATTGCAGGATAGCTGTCAATGCCTCTTTAGCATTATTGCAAATGCTGGCAATTTCCATTTCAGGACAATCCGCTTCCAGCATGGCTGCTAAAATTTCGCAGCAATAAGGTTCATCGTCAATGATAATTGCTTTCAGCATACTATCTGATTTATACTAACTCCTCAATACTTTCTTTAAACCTGATCTTTAACTTCACTCTTGTGCCTTCTACTTCTTTATTTTCATTCAGTACATCTTCAATTTTATAAAAGGCACTGAAATTTTTTTCCTGGTTCAGTAAAGCCAGCCTTTCTGTGGTAATTTTCAACCCCATTGATTTTTCGGATTCTGCCGATTTGCTTTTAAACTCCGCAGCTTTTTCCCTTCCAATGCCATCGTCTTCAATTACACAATGCAACACACTTTCTTTTTCACTGATAACCTCGCTGATAATTATATTCAGGTGCCCTTTACTTTCCTTATGCATTAATCCATGCCATACAGCATTTTCGCAGAAAGGCTGCAATAGCAGTGGAGGGATAAAAATAGCCCCGGCATCTACAATATTGGTGGTGGTAATGCTGTAATCAAATGCATCTTTAAATCTCAACCGTTCCAAATCGAGATAAAGCCGCAGCATATCCAGTTCATCTTCCAGTGGTATTAATTTTTTCTGCGAGTGCATCAGCACCATGCGGATAAGGCGGGAAAAACGGGTGAGATAATCTGATGCCAGCTTATTATCATTCTTAAAAATAAAACGGTTGATGGAACTGAGACAATTAAATATAAAATGTGGGTTCATTTGGGCCCGCAGTGCCTGCATTTCTAATTCAGCTACTTTTTGCTGAAGTTCTGCCTGTCCTTTTTTAATAGCCAATTTTTCATTTTTTCTTTTCAATGAGAGAGTTCTGAAAACAAAAACACCCAATAATATAAACAGCAAAAGCCCTCCAAGGAGGGCATTGCGGATGAAGGCTTGTTGTTTTAGTCGTTCATCTTTGAGTTTATTTTCT
>JAJAZO010000060.1 GCA_026785745.1 Chitinophagaceae bacterium
AACGAATAAATTGCTGCAAAAATGAAACTGGCAGCTGATTTGGTAAAGGCACCGGTTTTATTGGTAAAAAGCACTTCTTTATTTGCATTATCAATCCTGAATTCAGGAATAAATAGGAACCCGCCTGTTTTAAAGTTGGCAGATAAAGTAGTAGCGAATATACTTCCACCTTCTGATGCAGAACTGAATGCTTTAAACTGATTTTTATCACTGAATAATTCCCCACGAAGTGTAAGACCAAACCACGGCTGCGGGTCAACATTCAGGTATAGTGCAGAACCCCACCATGCTTTACTTTCCGTATTCTTACTGCCATTCCAGCCTTGTGTGGAGATTACAGTACCGTTGTAACCAATACTAAACTTGTCGCTTACTTTGGCAGTAATTACCGCATCAAACTGATTTGTTTTAGATGTATCTGGATTTTTACCACTTACATAGTTAAGATAAAATTTTACATTATCACTTGCGGTAAAGCTGTATTGCGCCAGCAATGCTTTTTTGTTAATCTGCCCGTCTGGTGGTATCCGGTAATCAGTAGGGTTAGCAACACCCAGCATTATCCCATGTTTTCCTTTTGAAATTTCTGCCTTTAAGCCGGTATGTGTAAATGGGCCATTGGTAAACATATAGCTCATGCTATAGTTCCTGTTTAGTTGGGGATCTACTAATTCATATCCTATATGGGTAGCCCAGGTTCCCAGGGTAAACTTCAGCCAGTCTGTTGGAGAATAGCTTACATAAAGTTGTTTAATAGCCTGCGTAATCCCCTCATCTGCATAAGCGAAATCTTTAGCCCTTGGACCGAAGCCAAGATCGGCCACAGCACCTACTTTGTCACCTTTATGTTCAAACTTAAGACTGGCCATACCCAGCGAAAAAGAATTATGCATGGGTGTGAAGCTGGTGAAGCCATTGGTCTTGACATCGGCCAGATCATTCCGGTAATACGCATCGAAAGAACCTGTAATGGTTAATGTGGGTTCTTTTTTTTCATCTTCCACTACGGCGGAAGAAGCTTTAACGACTGAATTAACTGATGCGGTTTGGGCATTTAAAAAAGTACAAGACAGCATGCCTATTGCTGCCACAAAAAGTTTTTGTAACATTGTAATACATTTTAGATGTTAAGAAAAGGGCACAGCAGGAATAAACTTTTGCGAGAAGAGTATTCCATTAATGCAGTGCCTTTTTCGATTTTATTTACTAAAGCTCTACTGATTTTTCTTCGATGATACCATTATTGTGTACCAGCAAAGTTCCCTGCAGGTATTTTTCATCATGCTGTGAGGCATCCAGGCCTTCTTCTTCTTCGCTTTCACTTACTCTCATTGGCACCACATAATTGATGAACTTGAATATGCCATATGAAACAGCGAAACTATATACCGCCACAATTGCCATTGCTTTTAGCTGGGTAAAGAAGAATTCCGGATTGCCATAAAACAAACCTTGCGGACCATCTTTAATACCATGTACAGCAGTGCTGGCAAATACACCCGTAAGCAACATACCCACCATGCCACCTAAACCGTGACAAGGGAATACATCGAGTGTATCATCGAGTTTTGATTTTTGTTTAATACTAACCGCAACGTTGGAAACTATTGCACCAACCAGTCCGATGATAATACTTTGTGGTATACCGACAAAACCTGCGGCAGGCGTAATAGCAACGAGGCCAACTACTGCACCTATACAGAAGCCAAGTACGGATGGTTTTTTTCCTTTGATAACATCAAAGAACATCCAGGCAAGTCCGGCAGAAGATGCTGCTGTAGTGGTAGTGCCAAATGCATTAACGGCTAATGGTGTAGCACCAACTGCAGAGCCTGCATTGAAGCCAAACCATCCAAACCAAAGTAAACCTGTTCCAATTAAAACATAAGGAACATTAGCCGGTGGTATTTCTTTTTTATCAATGTGTGACTTTCTTCGTTTCAATACCATAGCACCAGCCAATGCTGCACAACCTGCTGTAATATGTACAACAGTACCACCAGCAAAATCCCAGGCACCCATCTTAGCAAGAAAACCTTCCGGATGCCAACTCCAATGTGCTACCGGTGCATAAACGAGCAGTGAGAATAAAACAATAAACAAAACGTAAGAAGTAAAACGGATACGTTCTGCTACAGCACCCACAACTAAACCCGGAGTAATGATAGCAAACATCAATTGGAAAAGGGAGAACAGTGATAAGGGGATGGTGTTTGCTAATGGCCAGGGAGCTCCGGATTTTACCCCATGATAAAATGCATAAGTGGAGGGATTACCAATAAGACCATTTACTGATTCTCCAAAAGCAAGACTAAATCCGCAAACCACCCAAAGTACTCCAACAATGCCGGCAGCAACTACGCTTTTGATCATGGTGGAAATAACATTTTTGCGATTTACCATGCCTCCATAAAAAAATGCAAGACCGGGGGTCATCAAAAAAACTAATGCGGTGGATACGAGTACCCAGGCAATATCCGAAGAGCTGTACTGTGGGTCAGCAGCTCCGGGAACATAGTCAGCCGCAGGTTTTACAAACATGGCAATGAGGGCAATTGCAACCAAGAGGACGAATGGCAAGATCTGTTTTGCTTTTCTTTTACTCATAAACTAAATATTTGATTAAACATTAAATAAATAAATAATTTGAAATTATTTAATCAAATCTATAAAAATATGGCTATAACACTTGTTAGCTTTATAACATATGTCAATAAATAATAAATAAAATTGATAAAAAATGACAAATTGTTGAAATATTTTACATTGTATAAAAATGTAATGTAAAATAATTGATAGAAAAGGATGCTTATGCTATTTGGAACTGGAGGATAGAATCTTTTGATTCTAATATGCTGGGAGTATTATTATTCAGGAATTCGTCCACTTTTCGGGCACATTCCCGGCCTTCGCTGATGGCCCAAACGACCAGGCTCTGGCCACGGCGCATATCGCCTGCGGTGAATATTTTGGAGATATTAGTACGATAGTCTTTTTCAGATGCTTTTACATTACTCCATTCATCGAGACCGATGCCGAGGTCGTTAATAAAGCCTACATGTTGCGGATGCACAAAACCCATAGCCAGCAATGCAAGTTCGCAAGGGATTTCTCTTGCACTTTCAATTATTTCTACAAACTGTGCCGGCCTGCCATCAACAATCTTCCATTCCAGGTCAACAATTTTCAGGGCTTTTAATTTTCCATTTTCATCACCAATAAATTCTTTGGTGGCAACCGCCCATTGACGGTTGGCTCCTTCTTCATGCGACGATGTTGTTTTTAGTAACATTGGATAGGAAGGCCAGGGCATAAAATCATTTCTTTCTTCGGGTGGTTTGGGCAACAATTCAAACTGTGTTACTGATGCAGCACCATGACGGTTTGAAGTTCCCACGCAATCACTGCCGGTATCTCCACCACCAATTACCACTACATTTTTACCAGTGGCTGTTACATCTTCATACAGCATATTGCTTTCAGCAATGTTGTGGATGTCTCCTTCTCCATTTATGGAGAGGGTAGGGGTGAGTTCAGCTACTCTTTTATTATTCTGCTTTAGAAAGTCCATAGCGAAATGAACACCGTTCAATTCTCTTCCCGGAATAAATAAATTTCTTGCTGTAGTACTACCGCCGGCTAATACGATTGCATTGAATTCTCTTAATACATCATTCACACTAACATTTACTCCAACATTTGCGAGGCATTTAAAAATAATACCTTCTTCTTCCATCAGTTTTATTCTCCTGTCCACCACCCATTTCTCCAATTTAAAATCGGGAATGCCATATCGGAGCAATCCACCCGGTGCATCATCTCTTTCAAATACTGTTACACTATGACCGGCATAATTTAATTGTACTGCTGCAGCTAATCCTGCAGGGCCAGACCCAATCACGGCTACTTTTTTGCCTGAACGAAGATTTGGTTTGCGGGGTTTTACAAATCCTTTATCAAAAGCAATTTCGATAATATGTTTCTCTATTTCTTCAATGGTAATGGCTGGTTGATTGATTCCTAACACACAAGCAGTTTCGCAAGGTGCAGGGCAAATGCGGCCAGTGAATTCAGGGAAATTGTTAGTAGAACTTAAAATATCATAGGCTTCTTTCCAGTCTTGTTTGTAAACCGCATCATTAAATTCTGGTATCACATTTCCCAATGGGCAACCATGATGACAAAAAGGAACACCACAATCCATGCAGCGGCCTGCCTGCTGATTTAGTTTCTCATCAGTATAGCGGTGTACAAATTCTTTGTAATGATGCAGGCGATCCTTTACCGGTTCTTTATCCGGAAGTTCTCTTGTAAATTCTTTAAAGCCTGTTGGTTTGCCCATGATAACGATTTATTGATTTACTACTGCTTTAATTTTTTGTGTGCTAAGAGCTTTTTTAAAATCCTTCGGAAACACTTTTACAAAATGCTGTAATTGGTTATCCAAATCTTCTAAAATGAATTTTGCAACTGTACTGCCGGTATATTCAAAATGTTTTTGCAGCATAGTAAACAATTCATTCTTATCGTTCACATCACATTCATCAAGATCAATCATTTCCATGTTACAGTTGCCTGCAAACTTTCCCTTTACATCATACACATACGCAATGCCGCCACTCATATCTGCTGCAAAATTTCTGCCCGTATCACCCAATATCAATACCTGTCCACCCGTCATGTATTCACATCCATGGTCGCCGATAGATTCTACAACTACATGGGCACCGGAGTTACGTACACAAAACCTTTCGCCAGCTTTGCCTCTTATAAATGCTTCACCACTGGTAGCTCCGTAAAATGCTACGTTGCCAATGATGCTGTTTTCTTCGGGAACATACGTAGCTGCTTTGGGCGGATAGATGATAAGCCTGGCACCACTTAATCCTTTACCGAAATAATCATTTGCATCACCTTCCAGCTCCAGTGTAATCCCTTTTGTATTGAAGGCACCAAAACTTTGCCCGGCTGTTCCGGAAAAGTTGAAATGAATGGAATTGTCTGGCAATCCTGCTGCCTTATATTTTTTAGTTATTTCATTGGAAAGAATCGTTCCGGCAGTTCTGTCTGTATTTTTTATTACAAACGATGCAGTAACTTTTTCTTTATTTTCAATGGCAGGTTGTGCCGCCGCTAATAATTTCCAATCCATGCTTTCGCTTAATCCATGATCCTGCTCCTCGCTACAGAATAAGCCAGTGTATAATGAGTTGGGTTCTTTATAGAGAATGGCTGACAAGTCGAGGTTTTTATATTTCCAATGTTCAATACTTTCTCTCATTTCTAAATTATCAGCCTGTCCTACCATTTCATTGATAGTTCTGAAACCAAGCTCTGCCATTATCTCTCTCAACTCTTGTGTAATCATTTTAAAGAAATTGACTACATGATCCGGGTTCCCTTTGAATCGCTTTCTTAATTCAGGATCTTGTGTGGCTACACCAACCGGGCAGGTATTCATGTGGCATTTACGCATCATGATACAACCTTCCACCACTAATGCCGCTGTTGCGATGCCCCATTCTTCAGCACCCAATAAAGTTGCAATGGCAATGTCACGGCCTGTTTTCATTTGGCCATCTGCCTGAACTACTACACGGCTTCTTAATTTATTTTTTACTAATGTCTGGTGTGTTTCAGCCAAACCTAATTCCCACGGTAAGCCTGCATGGCGGATAGAACTAACCGGTGATGCACCAGTGCCACCATCATGCCCTGCAATTAATACGACATCAGCTTTTGCTTTAGTAACACCAGCTGCGATAGTTCCCACACCGGCTTTGCTAACCAATTTTACACTTATCCTTGCTGCACGGTTAGCATTTTTCAAATCATAAATTAATTGTGCCAGGTCTTCAATCGAATAAATATCATGATGGGGTGGGGGAGAAATCAATCCAACACCCGGAGTAGAGTGACGAACTTTCCCAATCCATTCATCTACTTTATGCCCGGGTAGCTGACCACCTTCACCGGGTTTTGCACCCTGTGCCATCTTAATTTGTAATTCATCTGCTTCGGTGAGATACAAACTCGTTACACCAAACCTTGCAGAAGCAACTTGCTTAATAGCACTTCTCATGCTATCTCCATTGGGCAACAGGTCATATCTTTTTTCATCTTCGCCACCTTCGCCGGTATTTGATTTTCCACCGAGGCGGTTCATAGCAATTGCTAATGTGGTGTGTGCCTCCCAGGAGATGGAGCCAAAACTCATAGCACCTGTAGCAAAACGTTTATAAATACTTTCTGCTGGTTCTACTTCATCAATGGAAATTGAATCTCTTGTTTTTTTGAATTGAAACAGTCCTCTTATCGTAGCAGCTTTTGCTATTTGGTCGTTAACTAATTTCGAATATTTTTTAAACGTAGCAAGATCATTCATCTTTGTTGCATGTTGCAACAAGTGTATTGTTTGAGGATTGAATAAATGAAATTCGCCTTTTTGTTTCCA
>JAJAZO010000061.1 GCA_026785745.1 Chitinophagaceae bacterium
CCATTTTTATAATAACAATCAAAAAAAATATTTATTCCCCTTACCGTAACCCGTTTTACAACAACAATTAATAATTTTAATTTTTATCAGTCTTAAAATAGTACAATGAGTAAAGTATGGTTTATAACAGGCTGCTCTACCGGCTTTGGCCGCCACCTGGCACAGGAAGTATTGCAAAACGGTGGGAGAGTGGCGGTAACAGCCCGCAATACCGGTGATGTACAAGACCTGGTAACAAAGTATCCTGATACGGCGGTGGCAATACAGTTAGATGTAACCAAACCTGAACAAGTGAAAGCTGCCGTACAACAGGCAATGACAGTATTCAATAGAATTGATGTGCTGGTTAATAATGCCGGTATTGGTTACTTCGGTGCCATAGAAGAAAGTGAAGAGGCTGAAATACGCCGCATGTTTGAAATTAATTTCTTTGGCCTTGCCAGTGTTACCAATACAGTACTGCCCATTATGAGGGCACAGCGCAGTGGCCATATCGTTAATATTTCTTCCGTAGGCGGATTGGTAGCTTTCCCCGGTGTGGGTTTTTATAATGCTACTAAGTTTGCGGTTACCGGTTATTCAGAAGCATTGGCAAAAGAAGTAGGTGCATTGGGTATAAAAGTAACAGTAATAGCACCAAGCGGTTTCCGTACCGATTGGGCTGGCCGTTCTGCGAATAATACAAAGATTGTGATTGATGATTATGCAGCTACAGCACATGCCAATCAAAATACAATAAGGGGCTACAGTGGTAATCAACCCGGCGATCCGGTAAGAGCCGCAAAAGCTATTGTAAAAGTTGTAGAATCAGCAACACCACCTGTTCGGTTAATGTTAGGTGCAGGTGCATTAAAAGGGATACGAAATAAAATAGTGGAACTGCAACATGATATTGATACCTGGGAAGCGACAACAGTATGGGCCGATCATCCTAAGGAGTAGAGGAATCGTTTATCCTTTTATAGCAGCATGACATTGAAACAGAAAATATACATACACTACCTGCAGGCTATCAACGATAAAATAGCAGGGCTGCAAAAGATACTGGCCGATTTAAAAGAAAGTGGTGCCAACGAAACCAAAAGCACCGCTGGTGATAAACATGAAACAGCATTAGCCATGTTGCAGATAGAACAGGCAAATGTAAGGGAGCAATTGAAAGAGGCACAACAGCAGCAAGCCGTACTGAAAAAAATTAATCCTGAGTTGTCTCCGGCCATTATTGTACCCGGTAGTCTTGTTAAAACCAATAATGGCTATTTGTTTTTAAGCATTGCCGGTGGCAAAGCAATTATTGAAGGGCTTATGGTGATGGCCTTATCACCACAATCGCCATTGGGTCAGAAATTATTACAGGCAAGTAAAGGGGGATCTGTTACTATTAATACTACTACTTATACGATTGAAAGTGTTGAGTAAGTATTCTACTTCCCGGCTTCCTTTTTTGCAAATGCAAACTAATTCTTGACTAGCGTAAAATTATGTCGTTTAATAACCCGGCGGGGCTTACCATTGCCTGATAAAACCGGGCTTAGTTGCGGTGTGTCAATACTGAGCCTTTCTTTTACCTGTTCCTCCAAAAATTTATTCTCCGGTGTAGGATACACATTATTGATAGTAATCTTTCCGTCCAACTCAATGGCATAATCAACCATCATAAAATATTCTCCTTTCTTGAGCTTTTTAGAAGTCATTACTTCTGCATTCAAAGTGCTGATGGCCGAATCTATAAACTGTTTCCATATTTTATTATTATCCTTTGTTGTGGCAGCATTATCCACAGGAGTAACATCACTGGTGATTGTCGTTTTCTTAGCAGCAGAATCTACAGTTACTACAGTCAGCTTAGTTTTTTCGGGTTCCACCGGTTTCTTCCGGCTGGTATCAATTTTTGTACTCAGGTCATCACCTTTCTTTATCACCGTACCCGAATCTGTTTTCAGCTTTCCGCCATAGAGTGCATCTTTCAGTGTTTGTGCATTGGCAGTAACAGTTGTAATTACTAACAATAATAAAATTCCTTTTTTCATAGTGCTTCTTTTAGATAATTGCTATTTTGGGTACCTGCTTCACCCTACAAGATAAGTCGCAAAGATGTTAGCGTCTTCATAATCTCGTTCAAATGACATTACCTATTTCTTGCTTATCCTGTACAATTTGCCGTTATCGGTAACTGCATAGAGCATGCCATTATAATAGGCCACATCACGGAACCGTTCATTTTTGTCTGCCAGTAATCTTTCTTCTCCTGCCACTTTATTGTTTACAATAACCAGCCGGGCTATATGCTGGCTACTGAGTCCGCTTATAAATAGATTGTTTTTCCATTCTGGAATGGCAGCACCTGAATAGAAAGCCATACCACCAGGAGACAGTACAGGATCCCAATAATATATTGGTTGTTCCATCCCGTTTTTTTGTTGTATCGCACCGCCAATTTCATCACCGCCATATTCAATACCGTAAGTAATGACAGGCCAGCCATAATTTTTGCCTGATTTAATGATATTCAACTCATCTCCGCCACGGGGGCCAAACTCAGCCTCCCATAGTTCACCAGTGGCAGGGTGTATGTCCAAACTTTGTGCATTGCGGATGCCATACGCATATATCTCCGGCATCGTATTTCCTTTGTTTAAAAATGGATTACCGGGAGCCGGTTTGCCATCTTTTGTTATTTTAAAAATCTTTCCCAAACCGGAATTAAGTAATTGTGCCTGTGCCCTTCCTTCAAGGATTGATCTTTCGCCGGTACTTACAAAAAGGTTACCGCCTTTATCAAACACTAACCTTGATCCGAAATGCAATCCACTGCTTAGTGCAGGAGTAGCACGGAAGATAACAATTGGGTTATCAATTTTTGCGGCTGCCTCATTTAACTGGCCTTTGGCTACTGCCATCAGGTTGCCTGATCCATATTTTTCTGCATACGACCAGTAAATAGTTTTGTTTTTTGAAAAGCCCGGGTCCAATGCCACATCCAGCATTCCACCTTGTCCGCCTGCATCTACAGCAGGAAATCCTGTAATCTTTTTTACCAATGCACCACTGGCATCGTGTATCTGCATGGAGCCGCTTTTTATGGTGATGAGTAACCGGCCATCGGGTAGGGGAATAACAGCCCAGGGGTTGCCTAGTTTCTCTGCAATTTTATCAACCTTAAATGGAGTAACAGTTTTTACGCTGCCAATCCTTGTTTGCCCGTTGAAGGCAGGCTTGTACTTTGAATTTGGCTTTTTAGTTTCCACCGGTGGCATTTTACTGGTATCAACTCTAGTGCCGGCAGTAGTTGGTGCTGCATTGTTGTTGGTGCATCCAGTACCATAAACCAAAGTAATAACGGCAGATAATAAAACAAAATCTTTTGCTTGCATGGATTTTTATTTTGTGAATTGTAAAAGTAGAGGAATAGGAAACATCATCTCCATATTAAAAGCAAAATAGCTACAGGGCTTGTCAGTTGCATTACGGATACCCACAGCACCTTTTTTTTGTGTGGTGGCATGTATTTCAAAATATTCAAATTCATTGGTGGTGCCTTCCGCAATCTTGCAGCCTTCCCGCTGGTTATCTTTTTTTACAGGTAAATCATTCCAATGAAAAACACCTGAGGTGACAGGTTGCAGTTGTGCAAAAGTGTTCATGGCAATAATATTTAGTAGAAAAGTAGTATGATTTTCATCGTCCTTGTTTTATCTAAAGTTCAGCTAATTGAGTCGTTTTTAAAGAAATGCTCCATTAAAAGTTTTATTTTCCTGGTAAAGAGTGTTTTTGGATACTTCCGAAGTACCGGTCAATGCGATTTGTTAAAGACCTTAACAC
>JAJAZO010000062.1 GCA_026785745.1 Chitinophagaceae bacterium
CTGTAGTGATGCTTTGTCGGATTTTATTTCTTCTTTCACACAAATTTCTTCCAGGTGATGAACAGTATCGCTGGTAGTGATGCGTTTGAAATCGAAAATCTGGCAGCGGCTGAGAATAGTAGGAAGTATTTTATGTTTTTCTGTGGTGGCTAAAATGAAAATGGCATAAGGCGGCGGCTCTTCCAGAGTTTTCAAAAAAGCATTGAAGGCCGAAGAGCTTAACATATGTACCTCATCTATTACATACACTTTGTACCGGCCTGTTTGCGGAACAAAGCGAACCTGTGTTACTAATTCTCGTATATCATCTACTGAATTATTGGAAGCACCATCCAGTTCAAAATAATTCATGGAAGCTCCGTCATTAAAGGAAGTGCAGCTCTGGCATTTGTCGCAGGCTTCGCCGTCTTTTGTTTGATTTTCGCAGTTGATGGTTTTGGCTAAAATTCTTGCACAGGTAGTTTTGCCAACTCCTCTTGGGCCGCAAAAAAGAAAAGCATGTGCCAGTTGCTGGTGCTTTATTGCATTTTTAAGTGTAGTTGTTATATGCGACTGCCCAAGGACGGTGTCGAAAGTTTGTGGTCTGTATTTACGGGCCGAAACAATGAATTTTTCCATACTGCCTGCAATTTAAGAAACCCGTCATTGCTTCCTGAAAAAGGATTGTTCTTGTGAATAAGTTTTAATGCAGAACCGGATGCGGTTTATATTCTTTTGTCCTGTCAAATAAATACCGGTAGGTGGTCAGTGTTCTGGTGCGGAAAGTGTCGGCAATATTTTCCACTATATTCATCATTTTGGGGTTGAATTCACCAATCCATTGCATTTCATATACATCATATTTTTTCATGGGTTGAATTACCATCTTAATCTCATTGATAATGTAAGCATCCACACCCATGCCCTGAAATTCCGGAACGACACCAAATACCAGCCCTGTAAAACGCCGGTTTTCCCTGGTTTTTTTGATCCAGAGAAACTTTAGTTTATGCCACAGGTCAAATTTGCCTTTCAGATGTTTGAACCACTGGTTCAGGTCGGGGAGGTTGACAAAAATGGCAATCGGATCATTGTTGTGATAAGCGAACATGATCAATTTTTCCTCCATCACCGGTTTCATCTTTTTAAACATTATAAGCACCTGGTCCTTTTTCAATTCCTTTAATCCGCCATGCCCTGCCCATGCTTTATTATAAACAATAACAAAGTCGTTTGCAAACTTCTCCAGGTTGTTTTTATCAATAATGCTCGATGAAAAGGCCGGATTTTGTGTTAACTGTGCATGCCTGTCCAATATTTTCTGGCTCATTTCTTTGTGGGGGTCAAGACCAAAACAGACCTGGTTGTAATAGTTTTTGAAACCATAGTTTTCAAACAAGCCCTGATAATAGGGGCTGTTATAATTCAAACAATAGGGCGGGGGTTGAAATCCTTCTACAAGCAATCCCCACCACCGGTCCCTTTCACCAAGGTTGATAGGGCCGTCCATGGCTTCCATACCTTTTTGCTTCAACCAGTGTTTGGCTACATCAAAAAGCATATCCGCAGCGGTTTGGTCATTGATGCAATCAAAAAACCCAATACCACCAACCGGCAAATCATCACCTTTATTCTTATATTTTTTATTGTTAAAGGCGGCAATGCGGCCAATCAGTTTTCCGTTATTGTCTTTTAATATCCACCTTATTGCTTCACCAAAGCGGAAGGCTTTATTTTTTTTTGGGTCAAAAACTTCATGAATGTCTTTTTCCAGTGGGTGGATATAATTGGGGTTGTCTATATTCAGCTCCACATTTACCCGGATAAAATTGTTGGCAAGCTGCGGGGTGGTGACTTCTGTTAATTGCATAATAGTGAAGCAAAAGTAAGGATAGTAGAAAAAAGCCCAATATTAATACAGTAAGCTAAAAATGGGTACACTTTCCTGCGGGAGCCGGCACCAACAATAGCTTATTCCCGGATTAAACTGGTTCTTAACAGGCTTTTCCACAAGCTGAAAATCTTTGATTTTCAAATTGGCAAATTACCTTCACCCCCTTACCTTTGCCGCCTGAAAACAATGCTGGTTGCTGGTCACTTATTATTAGTGAAATACGGGATAAAAAAAGTGACTTTACAACATAAGAGCCAGCTACCAGTAACTAAAAACAAGAAACCAGAAATATGGCAAACGTTGGTAAAGTAAAACAGGTTATCGGAGCTGTAGTTGACGTACAGTTCAACGGTAAACTTCCAGAAATTTATAACTCTCTTGAGTTGAAAAGGCAAAATGGTGAGATACTGGTACTCGAAGTGCAGCAACATCTTGGTGAGGATAGTGTTCGTACCATTGCTATGGACGGTACCGAAGGTCTTGTTCGTGGAATGGAAGTAGTAGATACCGGTATTCCTATTGCTATGCCGGTTGGTGATGCTATTAAAGGCCGTTTGTTCAATGTAACTGGTGATGCCATTGACGGTTTGCCACAAGTAAGTAAAGTTGGTGGCCGCCCTATCCATAGCCTGCCTCCTGCATTTGAAAACCTGAGCACCGCATCTGAAATACTTTATACCGGCATTAAAGTTATTGACCTTATTGAACCTTACTCCAAAGGGGGAAAAATTGGTTTGTTTGGTGGTGCCGGTGTAGGCAAAACAGTATTGATACAGGAATTGATTAATAATATCGCTAAGTCTTATGCCGGTGTATCTGTATTTGCCGGTGTGGGTGAAAGAACAAGAGAAGGAAATGACCTGATGAGGGAGATGATTGAAGCAGGCATTATGAAATATGGTGATGCTTTCAAAAAAAGTATGGAAGAAGGCGGATGGGATTTATCTAAAGTGGATATGAAAGAACTGGCTGAGTCAAAAGCAACTTTCGTATTCGGACAAATGAACGAACCTCCCGGAGCAAGGGCAAGGGTGGCATTATCTGGTTTAACGATTGCAGAATATTATCGTGACGGTGATGGACAAGGCAAGGGTCGTGACATCCTGTTCTTCGTTGATAATATCTTCCGTTTCACCCAGGCTGGTTCTGAGGTATCGGCTCTTTTGGGTCGTATGCCATCAGCGGTGGGTTACCAACCTACACTGGCTACGGAAATGGGTATCATGCAGGAACGTATCACTTCTACTAAGAACGGTTCAATCACATCGGTGCAGGCGGTTTATGTACCTGCGGATGACTTGACTGATCCGGCTCCGGCAACAACATTTGCTCACCTGGATGCCACTACGGTATTATCAAGAAAAATTGCTGACCTCGGTATCTATCCTGCGGTTGACCCGTTGGATTCTACTTCCAGAATATTAACTCCAAAAATCGTTGGCGACCTTCACTATGATTGTGCAAACAATGTGAAGCTGATGTTGCAGCGTTATAAAGAATTACAAGATATCATCGCTATTCTCGGTTTGGATGAATTGAGTGATGATGATAAATTAATAGTAAGCCGTGCAAGAAAAGTACAGCGTTTCCTGTCACAACCATTCCATGTGGCAGAAGCCTTTACTGGTTTGAAAGGTGTATTGGTTCCTATTGAAGAAACAATCCGTGGTTTCAATATGATTATGGATGGAGAAGTAGATGAATATCCGGAAGCAGCCTTCAACCTGGTAGGTAGCATTGATGATGCGATTGAAAAAGGTAAGAAGTTGATGGCGGCGGCGCAGTAAGAGAAGAGAGGAAGACACTTAGTATTTAGTATAGAGACTTCTATAATTTACCAAAGAAAAGCTATCAGGTAAGCTCGGTTGTCTGAATACTTAATACTGAAAATCTAAATACCACTATATGGGGATGCACAATTATAGGGAACTAAAAATTTGGCAACGTTCGATGGATTTTGTGGTTAAGGTTTATGAAATAAGTGCAAATTTTCCAAAGGAAGAAAGATATGGATTAACGTCGCAGCTTAGAAGCTGTGCAGTTTCAGTTCCAAGTAATATTTCAGAAGGAGCTGGAAGAGGAACAAACAAACAGTTTAAGCGGTTTCTTGAATTTTCAATGGGATCTATTAATGAAGCCCAAACACAAATCGAATTAGCACATAGGATTAAACATATTCAACAGGAAGTGTACAATATATTGATAGACGAGGCGCTACAGATATATAAAATGATTTTGTCTTTTTACAATTCCCTGAAGGATGAAATATAGAAGTCTCAGGTCTAAATACTAAATACTAAAAAGAAGTTCTGAATACCATGAATCTTGAAATATTAACACCAGAAAGAAAACTTTACAGCGGCGAAGTGTACGGTGTGCAAATGCCGGGTATCAGTGGCTCATTTGAAGTGCTGGAGAAACATGCTCCACTGGTAAGTGCATTAAAAGCTGGTCGGCTAAAGGTGCTGAAAGACAAGCAAAATCATTTTGCTTATTTCGATATACAAAGCGGATTTGTGGAAGTACTTAATAACAAAGTAACGGTGCTGGTAGAAGGCGCAGTACCTGTCGAATAAGAAATTAGAATACTGGAGAACCATCATATTCCCAGTAGTATGAAAAACAATTTGAACCCTTTTGTTTTACGGTTGTACCGGAACAAAAAGGTTTTTTTATTTCAGACCTGTCACATACTTTATTCCTCCCAGCAAATGCTGTAGGAACAACGGCTCAGTATATGATTCATCTGTATGGCCAAGTGCCGTATAAAAAGAACGGCCACCATCATATTCATGATACCAGGCCATCGGGTGATTAGCTCCATTTTTACCACCTTCATAACTTGTTTCATCAATGGTCATTATCACTTTTATTCTGGGGTTAATGTTTTTAAAATTATACCACTCATCCATTCTCTCCTAGGTGGCGGGCAAGTGCATAACAGATAAATTGGTTTTATCAGTAATGATCAGTTTTGCCTTTTGTGGTTTAGGGTGATTCAAAAAATTGGCTCCCACTAATTTTACAAACCAGGGCCAGTCGTATTCTGTATCAGTAGCAGCATGAATACCCATAAACCCTTTCCCGGAACGGATAAAATTTTCAAATGCTTTTTGTTGCTCCTCATTCAGCACATCTCCGGTAGTACTTAGAAAAATAACAGCCGCATATTTCTTTAAATTCTTTTTAGTAAAATAACTGGCATCTTCGGTCGTATCAATGGTGAATTTATTTTTTTCAGCCAGCAGCCGGATTGCTTCTTTTCCCTTTGTAATAGAGGCATGCCGGTAACCAGCCGTTTTTGAAAACATCAGTAACCTGACTTTCTTTTTTGACGTTGAATAAGAGAGACAAAGAAAGGCAAGTGCTAATACGCTGAGTAAAGTGTAACTTTTCTTCATGTTATTGAATAGCAGTTTACCAAAGCTACATTCTTCTTTTTTTCAATTCCTGTTCTGCGTAGCTAAACACTTTCTTCATCATATCCGTTTTTCTTAATTCATACTTTGATCGTATCTGCTCTTCTTCATTAGCCACCATAACGAACATTAAATCTACCACCCTGGCAGAAATAAAATCAGTAAGATTTTTTTCTAATGGTTTATTGATAAAAGGAATACTGTTGTAAACGTTGGTAATGCCGCTCCATTCTTTATCTGCACCTTCCGTTTTAATAGTACTGTCCACAATTGGCCGGAAGGCTGTCATTAATCCCGGCTTCATTGATTGTTTGAAATAATCGGTGGCAGCATAAGGATTATCAGTTACCAGGATTTTAGCAGCATCTTTTATAGACATATTTTTTAAAGCATCAATAAACAGGGGCTTTGCAACAGTAACAGCGGACGACATAGCCTTGGTAAATTTTCCTGTTACCTGGTTAATGGTTTTATCAAAGCCCAGGTCACGGAGTATTTTTTCAATTTTTTCTGCTTCACCGGGAAAGGCAAATCGTACAAGAGGGTTGCCATTGGGGTCGGCAAATGCATTGAAGGCTTTAAATAACCCCTGCGTTAATCCGTCTTTCAGACCCAATGCCATTTCCAGCTCAGAAGGAATAATACCTAATTTTTTCAAGGTGCTACAGCCAGAAAGTAACAGCAACAAGGGTATTGTAAAAATGAGTAAAAGGCGTTTCATTGTCTTTTTCTTTTAAAAGTAAAGGAGGAGGCGATTTGTTGTTCTAATTTAACTGTGGGTCAATCGGAAAGTTCGCCATCATTTCATAGTCACCTCCAAGATGTTTGAGAGATTCTTTCCATACCTCATTATAATTGTTGTGAAAGATTAGTTTGCGGGTAGGTTTTACTGTCAACCATGTTTTTTCAGACATCTCTTCTTTCAGTTGCCCCTCACTCCATCCGGAATAGCCAATAAAGAAACGGATTTTATCCGTGTTTATATTTTCATTTTTTATCAGGTTCACAACTGCATCAAAATCGCCACCCCAATACACTCCTTTTATTACTTCCTGTCCACCGGGAATTTCCGCCGGATATTGATGAAGGAAATGAATAGAGTCAATTTGTACCGGCCCGCCATAATAAACGGGAAGTTTATGTCCTTCCAGTTCAGGAATCAGTTCGTCCAAAGTATTTTCATACTGTCGGTTCAGCACAAATCCAAAACTGCCTTCGTCTTTATGTTCACATAAAAAGACGACAGTTCTGAGAAAGTTGGGGTCTTTCAGAAAGGGGTCAGCTATTAATAATATGCCGGATGCTGGTTCAATCATACTTCAATTTAAGGGTAAAAATCTTTTTTCAAAATTTTGGTTGAAAAAATAATCGGTCAAATGTAAATAACGGTTGTCTGATTAGGGAGGTTGAGAATTGTACTTATTCTAAAACGCCGTTAAAATGCCAGAAATACCGGGCTTCCGCTATATCTGCCGGGTACAGTAATGTATTTTTGCGTACTTGACAGGGTTTTTTATCTTACACAGCAATAACAACAATCAGTGAAAAGAACTTTTACAATTATTACGGTATTAATAAGCCTGTCGCTGATAGGTATTATTGCAATTCAGATTTCCTGGATAAAGAACATGGTCTTGCTTCGGAAAGAACAGATTAAATATAGTGTGCAGGAAAGCACAAAATCTGTAGGAAATGACCTGGTTCAGCACAAAGGGAGTGTTGCTTCAGGAGGCAATAAAAAAGGATTTTTAGCAGATGATTTCTATTTAGATATGTTTAAACCACAAACCATCGGACAGCGGTTTGATGTGGAAGAAATCAGGAAAAAATTAGAGAAGGCCTTTTTGGCGAACGGGTTAAAGGATATTGAGTTTGAGTTTGGAGTTGGTTCATTTAACAATAATGGAGATAATGTTTTCGAAAAATTCTCTGCCAATTTCAATACAGCGATAGAAGATACGGCGAATAACTTTTTTTCAAATGTTGGGTTGGAAGCTCTTAGCGGTACAGCAGGAGAAAACCTGAGTGTGAAAGAAATATTATTTGTAGTAGTTCCTAATATTAAGGGATTAGTAATAAAATCTCTTCGTGGGAGGATTATTACATCAATAGGTTTTACTATTGTCATCCTATTGGCATTTTATCTTACAGTCAGAACAATGCTCCGGCAAAAGAACCTGAGTAAGATTAAAAATGATTTCATTAACAACATGACCCATGAATTTAAAACACCCATTGCTACTATTTCGCTGGCCGTAGATGCTATGCGGAATGAAAAAGTAATAAGCGACAGGGAAAAGCTGGGCTACTTTAGCGGTATTATAAAGGAAGAAAATCAACGAATGAGCCGGCAGGTGGAAACAATATTAAAAGCTTCTCAATTAGAAAAGCAAGAGGTTGACCTGAACCTGCAACCAGTGCATGTGCATGAGGTGATACAGGATGTTGTAGATAATTTCATGTTGCAATTAGAGGATAAGCAGGGAAAGGTGGAATTGCAATTAAATGCTCAGAATGATTTAGTCAATGCCGATGAAGTTCATTTTTCAAATCTTGTCAATAACCTGGTGGACAATGCTGTGAAATATGCAAAAGACAATACGCCGCCGGTTATTAAATTGACAACACAATCAAACGGAAAGCATTTTATCATGAAAATTGAAGATAATGGCATTGGTATGAACCGGGATACAGTAAAGCGGATCTTTGAAAGATTCTACCGGGCACATACGGGTAACGTACATAATGTAAAGGGCTTTGGCCTTGGATTAAGTTATGTGAAGACAATGGTAGAAGCACATGACGGCGACATTAAAGCAGAAAGCACCTTGGGTAAGGGAAGTACGTTCACGGTAGACTTTCCGTTGAAGAAAGGATGAGGATCTTGTTATTTAGTCGAACAAATCATTAAGTATATAAAGTAAGAAGTATATAAAGTAACTGCCGTTATAGGATTACTTTATATACTTTATTTACCCTGTTTTCACTTAACTCACTTCTTCCATAACAAACTTCCATCTCCGTAACTAAGAAACCGAAAATTATTCTGCAAGGCATAGCCATACACTTTTCTCCAATCATTGCCAATAAAAGCAGCCACTAATAAAAGTAATGTTGATTGTGGCTGATGAAAATTAGTTACTAACCCTTTTACAATTTTGAATTGGTAGCCGGGTGCTATCAGTATTTGTGTTTTGGTAATCAGTCTTTCCATTTTGTTTTTGTCCATCCATTCGATTAATGACTCCAAAGCTTCTTTAACAGGAATATTTTTTTCTTTTTGCTGGTATGGCTCCCATTGTGAAACGCCAATATCGGAAAACGGAACTCCTGTTCCGTTGATTTGGCCGGAACGGATCCGATAGCTATCGGATTTCGGCCTCCGGCCCAGCCAGTACAGACTTTCAATGGTGCGAAGTGAAGTAGTGCCGACGGCAATAATGTTATTATCAAGATTCTTTAAAATGGTTTCAATAGTATTTCTTGAAACATCAATCCACTCAGCATGCATTTCATGTTCTTGCATAGTGTCGGCTTTTACTGGTTTAAAAGTACCGGCACCAACATGAAGCGTTACAAAACCTGTTTGAATATTTTTTTCTCTCAATTCACTAAAGATGTGTTCTGTAAAATGTAAACCCGCAGTAGGGGCAGCCACAGAGCCATCAAAATGGGCATATACAGTCTGGTATCTTTCTGCATCCGACTCTTCAACTGCTCTTTTAATATAGGGGGGAAGTGGAATAGCCCCGGCATAGTGTAATATTTCAGCAAAGCTGAGTGTAACAGGCGACCAGGATAATGCAATAATAAATGAATCATTCCTCTTTTCAACATAGCTTGCTTTAAGTAGTATTTCTTGCGAGCCACGCCATAAGTGAGGCGAAGCAATCTTTTCAATTTTGATTTTTTTCTTTAACACTTGTTCTGCTTTCCATTTGGAAGCCCCACCTACAAGACATTTCCACAACACTTTTTCTGTTTGTAGCATGGCAGTAGTAATATCAGGATACTGTTCATGTGGCTCTAAGCAAAAAATTTCAATAGTGCCACCCGTTTGTTTTTGGAATAGTAATCTTGCTGCTACTACTTTGGTGTTATTGAAAACAAGTAATGAGTTTTCCGGAATGTGATGAGCAATGTTTTTGTAAACATCTTCTGCAATAGCGGCTTCTTTATAAATAAGCAATTTGGATGCGTCTCTTTCTGCCAAGGGGAAGTTGGCAATTCTCTCTTCAGGAAGGGAGTAGGTATAATCGTTGATGGATATGTTTCCTGGATCTGTCATAACACAACAAACTGTTGTATTTATTGAATAATAGAAATACTATCGTTTTACAAGGGGGACAACCAACTTCAACCCACTCCAAATCTCACTCACTGCACAAACTTTCACATCCACCAAATCATGTTGCAAGGCATAGTTACGAATCACATCCTCAGTAACATCAGTCGGAATCTTTGCTGATTTTTTATACCAGGAAACCCAGATGGTTATTGCTGTATTCTTTTTACAAATTGATTTTAATTTTTTCATTTCTGTTTCAAACCTGATAGCTATCGGGCCAGGCACTTCATTCTTCACATAATTGATCGCTGATGTTTACGTCAAGTAATGAATAATAATTATCCAGTTGATTAATCAACAGCACTTTCATCCCGGTTTTTATACCGGGCTTTTTTAACAAAGGAGTTCCAGAATAACCAGTTGTTGATATCTGTTGATTATTTGCGAAGTACGGATGTTTTCATCATTTGTACCTTGCAGCTGGCTACTATTCGCATCTTATCCACTGCTATTCACATGCTATACAGCTGTTTTTCACCCAAAAAAAACTTCCTTCCCCGGAAAGCTATAACCATAAAGAGGTTTAGGGAAAAAAGTAGTGTGGAAAAATTAAATTTTCAAAAATTTGGTTGTTAAGTGGGAAAAAGTGTTATTTTGTGTTAATTATTTTTTTAATTGACCCAATTCACTGATAATGATAGGACTTCTCGGAGAATTCGAGGCTACTTTGGACGCCAAGGGGCGGTTCCTCCTCCCGGCAGGGCTAAAGAAGCAATTGCCGGAGGATGAGACGAGTCGCTTTGTTATCAACAGGGGTTTTGAAAAATGTTTAGCTCTTTACCCAATGAGTACCTGGAGGCCACTCTCCGAAAAAATTGCCGGGTTAAATGAATTTGACCCAAAGCAAAGGGATTTCAGGCGGGCCTTTTTGAACGGGGCCACTTATGTGGAGCCGGACACAGCGGGAAGGCTACTGTTGCCACCAAGCCTGAAAATGTATGCGGGGCTGGAAAAAGATATAGTGCTGATGGCAACAGGAGATAAAATAGAAATCTGGGATAGTAATAAGTACAAACAGTTCTTTGATTCAATTTCTTCGGATGCATTAAGTAACATGGGTAACCAGGTGCTTGGCGGAGGTAATAAAAATGAGTAATGAATAATTAGAAATTAGAAATGAGAAAGTCCCTGTTTTTTAGAGAGTGTTTAACTAATCGGGGGCAAACTTTCTTATTTCACATTCTTCATTTCTTATTTCTTATTTCTTTATGACCGATACCTACCACATTCCTGTATTGCTTGCAGAAACAATTGAAGGCCTCAACATCAAACCCGATGGCATTTATGTGGATTGCACTTTTGGTTGTGGCGGACATGCAAAAGCCATACTTGAACGGTTAAGTGCAAAAGGAAAGTTGGTGGCGTTTGACCAGGATGATGATGCCAAAAAAAACCTGCCTGCCTTGATGGCAGACAAGCCGGATGATGAGCGGATCATTTTTGTTCCGCAAAACTTTCGTCACCTGCAACGGTTTCTTCGCCTGCACAACATTATAGCGGTTGATGGCATTATGGCCGATCTCGGTGTAAGCAGCCACCAGTTTGATGAAGCAGGAAGAGGTTTTTCTATCCGCTACAATGCTGAACTTGATATGCGGATGGACCAACGGCAAACGCTGACAGCTTTTGAAGTGGCGAGCACTTATACTGAACAACGGTTGCACAAATTGTTTGAACAGTATGGTGAAGTAACCAACTCCAAAACATTAGCAAAAAAAATTGTTGATGTTCGCAGCACAGCATCACTCAAATCGATTGATGGATTTAAAAATGCATTCTGGGAAATAGTAAAAGGGAATCCCAACAAGTACTTCGCCCAGGTTTTCCAGGCATTAAGAATTGAAGTGAACGATGAATTAGGTGCATTGAAAGAAATGCTGCAACAAATCCCATCCTTATTAAAGCCCGGAGGCAGAGTGGCTATTATCACATTTCATTCCCTTGAGGACAGACTGGTGAAGAATTTTTTCCGCAGGGGTTCATTTGATGAACCGGATGAGAATCCGTTTATCAATACCGAACCGGTGAGTGAGCTGAAAGTAATTACAAAAAAACCAATTGTAGCAACTGATAAAGAGATGAAACAAAATTCAAGATCAAGAAGTGCAAAGTTGAGATTGGCAGAAAAGATTATGATGGTATAAAAAAAGAATTCATAACAGTAAACATAGAAGGTGTACAGATTTGGGAAATCTATATCCTTTGAAATCAACCCTGCCTTCGCTAAAGCTACGGCAGGTAAACCTCCTGATGAAATCAGGAATGAGAAACCAAAACTAACGAGCCTAACAACTCATTTATGCAGGAACAGGAAAATCCAAAAGAACGGGACCTAAAAACTGACTTGTCTTCCGGGCAAGCAGGGTGGAAGCGATGGCTGAATTATCAGTCTATCGTTAAGCAGGTGCCGTTCTTTTTGTTCCTTGCAGCACTGGCAGTGGTGTACATTTTTAATGGTCACTATGCAGATAAGACCATGCGAAAGATCAACCGCACAGCTAAAGAAGTAAGGGAATTGAAGTATGAATATATAGCAGTAAAGAGTAAGGTGATGTACCAGAGCAAACAAAGTGAACTGGTAAAAGTAGTAGTGCCATTAGGATTGAAAGAACTGACAGAATCACCAGTGGTATTAAAAGATTCGATAGCAAGTAATTGATACAAGGAGGTTGCTTCGGCAGGCTTCAAGAATACAACTAATAACAACTAAATCAAACCAAAGGGCTAAACCCGGCGGTTTACAACGGACATTGGACGTTAAACGGGACATATTATGGAGGGTTTACCTCAGTTTTATCGGTATAGTACTGATAAGTGTACTTGTCCTCGGCAGAGCCTTCTACATACAAAAATTTCAGGGAAACCATTGGCGCAGCATGAGTGATAGCCTTCACCAGAAGTTTATTGCCCTGGATGCGGAACGTGGTACTATCTACAGCGATGATGGACAGATGCTGAGTACCTCCATCCCAACATTCGATATCTACATTGATTTTAATGCTGACGGTTTAAGAGAGAAAAAAGGAAAACGATTTACAGAGAATATTGATTCTTTCGCTGTTTCCTTAGCCAATCATTTTAAGGATAAAACTTCTGAACAGTATAAGAAAGAACTGCAATTGGCATTTAAAAAGAACGAAAGATATTATCCGCTAAAAAAGAAATTGAGCTTTGAGGTGTATAAAGTTTTCCGTGATTTCCCATTAGTAAGATTGGGCAGAAATAAGAGTGGTGTGATAGTGGAAGTGAACAGTAAAAGAGAAACACCGTTTGGATTATTGGCCAACAGAACGATCGGTTTATCAAGGGAATTTAAAGATGCCAATAACAAAGCGAAGAAACAGAATGTAGGATTAGAAAGAAGTTATGATACAGTATTAAGCGGTCATGATGGATTAAAATTAGTCCGCTATATTGCTGGTGGCACTGCTGTGCCGGTGGAAGGCTCGCAGACTGACCCGGTGAATGGAAAAGATGTTTTCACAAATATTGATGTAAACATACAGGACATTACTGAAACGGCTTTGATGCGGATGATGCTGCAATGTGAAGGTCCATACGGTACTGCCATTGTAATGGAAACAAATACAGGCAAGATAAAAGCAATGGCTAATCTTGGTCGCAGGCCCGATGGTACATATTGGGAAGATGATAATTATGCATTACGGGTAACAGAGCCGGGTTCAACTATTAAGTTAGCTACACTTTTATCTGTATTAGAAAAAGGTAGCAGTTCTATTAATGATATGGTGCAGGTAGGTGGTGCAGGAAGATTGGAAGTGGCACCAGGTAAAGTGGTTGTTGATGCAGAAAGACACAGTGCATCATCGCTTTCGGTAAAAGATTGTTTTGCTCATAGTTCCAACGTAGGAATGAGTAAACTGGCCTACAAGGCATTTGGAAGTAACCCTTCTGAAATCAAACAATACTATCACAAGTTTCACCTGGATGAAAGATCTCCTGTTGATCTGATGAATGTTCCAAAGCCTACGATGGCTCCGTTATCAACTGCAAAAGGCGAAGCAGGGTTGGGTAATATGCTTTGGATGAGTTTTGGGTATGCCATTCAGGTAAGTCCTTTACATATTCTCACACTGTATAATGCAGTGGCCAATAATGGAAAGATGATGAAGCCCTATTTAGTTAACAGCATTCAAAGCAATGGTGTTATTACTAAACAGTTTCAGCCAACTGTAATGGATGAAAGTATCTGTAAGCCCGGTGTTATAAAAA
>JAJAZO010000063.1 GCA_026785745.1 Chitinophagaceae bacterium
AAATGTGAGAGACCATGCCACATTAGAGCAATTAGTGGTTCTTACAAATCTTGAAAGTATAAATGGAGTCTTAATAAGACAAAGCCTGCCACAGTCTGAAAGATTGCAGAAATTAAACGAAATTGCTATTAGCCAGATGAAATCTTTGCTGAATAGTGCAGGAATGAAGAAGTTGAAATAAGATTAGCTCTTTTTATACCGTGCCGCAAGCATAGGTTATAGCATACATGCCGGAATGGTAATTGTTGCCGATGGTACTGATGATGCTGAAGAAAGATTAAAAAGAGTATTACGAAATGACCCGGGGATGGGAGTGATCAGGCATGCTGATGCGGGGTATGAATTGGCCAAAGAAACTGCGAAAGCAAATGATTTAGATTTTAAGAGTCGTTTGTAAACCCAAACCTCTCGGTGTCTTGTTATACCGACGATAGGAGGTATCTTGTTTTATTTGCCCAGCAGCAGTATTACAATCATCGTCTGTTGCGTCGCACTCTTGTATGCTTTGGAATTCTATCAACAATATAAAGGTTCAGTTAAAATATAAAAACCCCTCTTGGTTGTTAACCAAGGGGGGTAGAATAAGCAAATAGTACCAATTTATTTACTCACTATTTCTTCAGCATCTTGTCCATATAGCCACATAATAATTTGGACTCCGTGAATCTATGGCTACTGAACCACGGCCCCATATATGATCATTATGTGGGCTGGGCAAACTGGTGTTGTACGCATACATCACCCCTACATAAATAGCAGGACCATCAGGTGCACCGTAGGTATTGCTGGAAGGCTGCACTTCTCTGGCCGTTCTGAACCAGGCATCAATAATTGTATTACCGTCCCTGCAGTATTGCGCCAGTTTTTTCCCTTCGTCTTCATTATCATAAGTAACAGATCCATATCCGAGTAATTGATGCAACCCGTCGAAAGCCCCATCCCACCTTTCAAATACACTGCCACCACCTGTTGCTAATACAGCATCCTGCAAAGGACCACAGGCTGCTATCACCACCCACTCCAGATCCTGCTGTCCCCATAAATCACCGGGATTTTCCGGAACAGTACCTACTTCGCTAAAACTTAGAGACCCATCATCAGGATTGCTCAATGTCCATCCATTCATATTGGCATGGCCTGCATAAAAAACAAAATCAGTGGCATCTACCCAGCTATCATCATCTCTGCGCCAGTCAGATTCAAACGCATTGCCATCACCCCAATTAAAATTAACGGCCCATCCTTCGGCGGATAACTTATCAATAAACCCTTTTGTATTATTCCTGCTGCCTCCCAATCCGCCACTTTCACCAATCCAGGAAGTGCCGCACTCTTTCCAGCTTGCCTGGGGCGGAGTATAGCCAAAGCCATTGCCTCCTTTAAAATAAAGTGGTTGTTTAGTATTTATTTTATCACCACTTTCCGTATTTTCTTCAGGTACGGTAGCACGGCGTTGCGGAAATGTTTTAGCTGTTCTGCTAAGGATTTCTTTTGCCGGTGGAATAAACTTATTGAAGGTAGTAGCTGGAATATTTACTATGCGTAAGGGAATCTTTTCTCCATTTACAGTCGCAGTGCCGCTATAACTGTAAACAGGATACAAGAAAGATTCTGTTCCCAATGGTGCGGTATAATAACCCAGCACAGAGCTAAACTTTACATCTTTCAGGTTGCTGGTCAATCTTCTGAATTGTTCATCAGCTGCATTATTGTCTATCATTTCATACATACCTGCCACTTCTTCGGCTTGTCGTAAAATGCCGGAGAAGCCAATTACTTTTCCACCATCACCGATAGTCACACTTAATTCTGTACCGCCACCTAACACTGGTATCTTGGCGAACTCTGGATTAAATTCCGGTGAAATTTTAAGACTGTAATTGATTTGTACATCAATTTTTTTATCGCTCCGTTGCTTTGTATCCATTCTGAAAGTACTGGCAATACTGTTGCCGGTATTTGAATATTCATATGAAGCAAATTTTGTTTTTTGCGGTAACAGTTTGGACTGACTGAGCAAATTGTCAGCAATAAGCCTTGCTTTTTTATCATCGGGCAATTGTGCTTTACTTTCAGGGTTCCACATTTCTGCTCTGTCGGAAGCCCATATGGCACCTGTTTTCATATCCATTTCAATAAGCTTTAGGTTTTCCTCTACTGCCATTTTATCTTCAAGTCGAAACGTTTTTCCACTGATGCCCAATATGTTTTTACCAGCATTCTGGATAAAACTTTCACTGAGTTGTGGTGTGCTTAATTTAAAAACAGGCAATTGTTTTTTTTGCTGTTGCTTTTCGCTTTTTCCCGGGTCGTTTTGAAATGACCAGATTAGGAAGCAAAAAACGAATGCAGCCAGTGCTGCCAGTGCTTTTGATTTCATGATAATTGGTTTAATAGTTTAACGAATGGTATAAAATGAATAACTGAATTATAAGGTTAATAATTGCAGAGAAATTATTGCTACAAATAGTAAACTTTAACCAGAAAGAAATCGAAAAGAAAAAAAATGTAATTATATTATGATAATACAATATAGTTCTATAAAAGTAGCAAACAATATTGGGGTTTCAATATTTTTTTGCCATGTGATATCCTGCTAAGCATAAGCTAACATTCCTGCTCTCTTCCAGGCTGAGTCGCCAAACGAATAAACATAGTCAGGTGATGTGTGAGATAGCTTCGCCTAAGGCGAGATGTGTTTGTTTTGTGGCCCTTAATAAAGAAACAATTTCTTAAAATAAGTTAT
>JAJAZO010000064.1 GCA_026785745.1 Chitinophagaceae bacterium
GCGGGGGGGGGGGGGGGCGGAGAATGAAAAAAAATCTCAACGTTTTATTGCTTTGGGCTCCTGTTGCGTTACACAATGCATACCACCGCCAAAAAGGTTTATTGAAAAGGGATTAATCTGTATCACCTGCCTGCCCGGATATAACTGACCCAGCAGCGTTTTTACTTCTTCATCTTTTTCTTTTTCCCGCATGGGCATTCCTTTTTTCCAATAGGCGGCACTTAACACCACCCCATTGGTTACCATAAAGTTCATATAACTAACTGCCGGTGCCCGCCACACCGTATCGCCATTTTTCAGGTTAAAGTTTTTGCCGGTAAACCGTTGACGTAATCCGTCTGTTACTAAATTCGAAATGCCATGTACATTTAAATCGGGATATGGAAACCTGATAATGGTAAAGGGCCGGCCTTTTACATCAACAGCTTTTTTCAATATATCATAACATTCTTCCAGTATTGTATAATCTGCAGCACTAATGGGATTATTCCATCTTTCTTCCTCATCTATTTTGGCCAATGCAATAGTATGCGGGTTGATAAACCGTGCCACTTCATCAATGTGTCCGTTGGCGCCACCGCCTACCCAGTTGCCAGCAGATAGGCCGGGCACCGCTTTATCATGAAGGGTCATTCTCTTTAACCAGATCATTTTTTTGCAATGAGTAACCCGCAGGTATTCGGCTTCTATTTCGGATAAAGATTTTCCGGGGTTGCGTTGTAGTGCTGTTTCTTCGGTTGACATTAATACTCCCTCACTATTTGTTTCTATACCACCACCTTCAGCCACTATTGATGTGCTTACTACGGGTAACTGCAAGTACGATGCGATGCGTTGATCAATTCTGCCCGTTATTATATCACTTAAACGAAGCTGGTAATTGTAAACAAAACAATGACCGTATTCGTTCCAGTTAAAGTCAATTACTTTTCGTTCACCTTTTTTATTTACAAGAAATAATGGGCCGGGGTCCCTCATCCAGGTAGTGCGGATACTATCTCTTACCCAATGTAGTTGCGTAGTGTCCACTTGTTGGGTATGCAGAAACCAGTTAAAGGAATGTACCATGCCATCATTATCATACGGAATTTTTACCTGCACATTTTTGTAGATAGCTTTTATTATGGCTGCGGAAGCGGTATCATTGCCCGAAGGCCGCAGAATGCCCACCCATACTGCTTCATGTTCTTCCCATTCACCAGGCATTCGGAAACTACCACTATCGCCTGTTTTTTTTGATAAAGAGCAAGAGCAGAAAAAAATCAGCAGATAAACATATAAAAAAGTCGTATCATATTTATTAGTATAAAACAGATTGCTGTGGTAGCAGATTAAAACTTTTCCGGTGGTGTTTGCAAAGCCCATGTACAGCAATAGCATCACGATGAATCGCCGTACCATAGCCTTTATTATTTTTCCATCCATAATGAGGAAAATTATCATGCAACCGGAGCATATACTCATCCCGGTAGGTTTTGGCCAAAATGCTGGCCGCTGCAATACTGGCAAACCGGCCATCACCTTTTACAAAACATTGATGTGGAATTTTTTTATAAGGAATAAACCGGTTGCCATCAATCAGCAATAACTGTGGTACTGCTTTTAATTTATCAATAGCAAGGTGCATAGCTTTGAACGAAGCTTTCAGGATATTGATTTGGTCTATCTCCTCATTGCTAACAGAGGCAATAGCACAAGCAATAGCTTCTTTTTCAATCACAGGTCGCAGAGCATCCCGTTGTTTGGTAGAAAGCTGCTTTGAATCGTTTAGAAAAGGATGGAAAAAATCGGTTGGTAAAATAACGGCTGCCGCATAAACTGGTCCTGCATAGCAACCACGGCCTGCTTCATCACAACCGGCCTCCATCATCTCTTCCTGGTAAAAAGGTTTAAGCATATTGTTGCAATTTCATAAATATTATTCAACAAACCGTATTCCAGGCAGTATATGAGAACTAACTTTGCATCCGCTATGGAAAATGTACCACATCGTTCATCGAAACTTGTTGCTATCTGGCTGCTGATAGGAGTGGGAATGATAATTATACAAATATTATTAGGAGGAATTACAAGGTTAACCGGTTCCGGCTTATCTATTACCGAATGGAAACCCATCATGGGGGCATTACCACCCATGAACGACCAGGACTGGAATACCGCCTTTGAAAAATACCAGCAGATTGCACAGTATAAATATGTCAATTCACATTTCACCATTGATGATTTTAAATTCATTTATTTCTGGGAGTGGTTTCACCGGGTTTGGGCAAGGTTGATAGGGGTGGTGTTTATAATTCCGTTTGTCATCTTCATTATACAGAAGCGGTTTAAGAAAGAGATGATAAAGCCTTTGATCATTCTTTTTCTATTGGGTGCCGTGCAGGGATTGGTGGGTTGGATAATGGTGCAGAGTGGTTTGGAAGATTCTGAACTGTTATATGTTAGTCATTATAAGCTGGCTATTCATTTTGTACTGGCCCTGGGATTGTTGTGCTATACTTTATGGTTTGCTTTTGATTTATTGATACCCAACGAACAGGTTGTTGTTCATCAGCCCTTACGAAAATTTGCTAACTGGCTTGTTGTATTGTTAGTGGTTCAACTTATTTACGGAGTTTTTATGGCTGGATTGAAAGCGGCGATAGTTGCACCCACCTGGCCTTCCATTAATGGCACCTGGTGGCCGTCAAATGTTCATTCGCTGGGAAACCGGGAGTTTTCCGGACTTTCTTTTTTAACGGATAACCCGTTGGTGATACACTTCATTCACCGCAATCTTGCTTATATCATTTCTGTTTTACTATTCATTTGGTGGTGGCGGGCAAATAAGGTTAAGGGAACCAAATTATTTGAAAAGACAAAAGCACTGCCTTTGCTGATTGTGTTGCTACAAGTAGTGCTGGGAGTTCTTACTGTTTTAAACCCATTAGATACAAAAGTTTTCCTATGGTTAGGAGTGGCACACCAGTTTGTGGCCATGTTGCTGTTGCTTTCATTGGTTTGGGTGCTTTACCTGGTAAGAAAAAAGGAAGTTCACAGGTAGTTATATCTTCATTTGACCAACCAGCTATTTAGTAGTATTTTAGGTGCAACCATTTATCATTTCTTATGAAAGCCTGGCTACGGGGATTCTTTTATTCCTTTCCTATACAGTTAGTTTTTCTGCATGTCAGGAAATACCAGGTATTGCTGTTATTCTGGTTTGTACTTTTTTCTGTGGTTAACGGAACATTCATGAAAACATTTGGTGCCGATTCATTGTTCCTGGCACCGGAATATCTAGGGAATGTTAACTCCATTAGTTCTGCCATTGTCGGTGCTTCCATTGGTATGTTTATCATGAGTTGGAATATTGCTTCCTTTATTCTCTTTAGCCGCCACTTTCGTTTTCTCGCTGCCACTACTAATCCTTTTTTGAAATATTGTATCAACAATTCTATTATTCCCGGAATCTTCCTGGTGTTTTATTTTATAAAAGCATACCAGTATGCCCATTATAGAGAACTTATTCCCACTACTGAAATTTTGTTTTTGTTCGGTGGTTTTGTAGCCGGATTAATTTTTTTACTGGCCGCCTCATTTATTTATTTTTTCAGGGCAGACAGATCTATACTTCGCCGGATGATGCCGATAATCAGCAACCCGAAATCTTATATCACTCACCTTGGCACGGTGAAAGAAATCTATCATGGCACACCACTGATGAAAGTGGAATGGTATTTTGAAACACCATTCCGTTTACGGCCTGCAAGGGATGTTTCGCATTATACTGATGAGTTTGTTGCATCTATTTTTAAGCGGCATCACTTTGCTGCTATCCTTTCGGTGTTTGCTGCTTTTTTGTTTCTTATCACTATAGGTTTCTTGCTGGATAGTGCTTTCTTTCAATTGCCTGCTGCAGCCAGCATTACTATTTTCTTTTCCATTTTAATTGGTGTGGCAGGGGCTATTACTTATTTTTTACAAAGCTGGAGTATTCCTTACCTCTTGGGTCTTGTATTGCTGCTGAATATTTTTTACAAGTTTGACTGGATAGATCCCCGCAACAAAGCTTACGGCCTTAACTACTGGAATAAAAATGAACGGCCTTCTTACACCAGAGAAGGATTGCTGGCACTTGGCAGCAAAGAAAATATGGAAGCCGATAAGCAGAATATGATCAGCATACTGAACACCTGGAAGAAAAAGCAGGATAGTGATAAGCCATTGCTGGTGCTGATGAATACCAGCGGTGGTGGTCACCGTAGCGCTACATTTACCATAAGTGTTTTACAACATCTTGACAGTATTACTAAAGGGGGCATATTTAAAAAGACATTTTTAATTAACGGTGCATCCGGGGGAATGATTGGAGCTGCTTATTTCCGGGAATTATATTTGCGCCGGCAACAAGGACAGAACATCAACCTGCAGGATCAGCAATATGTAAATGATATTGCCGGTGATTTATTGAATCCGTTATTCACTTCCTTTTTTGCCAGGGATCTTATTGCACCGGCACAAAAATTCAGCGTAGGTCCATATCGTTATGTAAAAGACAGGGGTTATGCTTTTGAACAAAAACTCAACAGTAATACAAGAGGATTTTTGAATAAACAATTGAAGGATTATGTGGCGGATGAAAAAGCGGCCAACATTCCGTTGATGTTTTTTAATTCAGTGGTTACAAGAGACAGCCGGAAGATGATTATCAGTACGCAGCCTGTCCGTTTTATGATGCAAGCCCCACAGGATACTATGAATACCCCGGCGGTTGATCCGGATGCAGTTGATTTTACTACTTTCTTTGCTAAGCAAGACCCTTTCAGTATTCGTATGCTGACAGCCATGCGGATGAATGCAACATTCCCGATTGTATTGCCAAATGTATGGCTGCCATCTAACCCAGTGATAGATGTAATGGATGCCGGTCTGCGGGATAACTATGGCCAGGAAACCACACTCCGCTTTCTTGTTTCATTCGATGATTGGATAAAAGAAAACACCAGCGGTGTGCTTGTCATCCAGATAAGGGACCGGACAGCCGGTGGCTGGGAAGCTCCCTATTTGTCAGAGGATATCAGCGACCATGCTACTAAACCTTTTTTGTTGTTACAGCATAACTGGTTTAAGATGATGGAATATTTTCAGAATGATATGCTGAACTATTACACCACCCGAAGCGGAAGCCCGGTTTATAAAATTGCTTTTCAGTATGCGACAGATAAGGAAGAAAATAAGGCGGCATTGAATTTCCATCTTACTAAAAGAGAAGAGAAAGACATAATGCTTTCTATTAATTCCCCGTCAAATCAAAAAAGTTTTCGGAAGGCACTTGAATTATTCAAACTACGAAATGTTGCAGATACACTTAAGGGTGAATAAGCCGGAAACATTTTTTCTTTACTTCAATAGTTAGTTTCTCCGGAGTTTCTGCCGGGTCGCCATCAATATGCAGGGGGGCTTGCGAAAGATTGCTGATGCTGAGCTTATCCGTTTGAAAATAGATAACGCCTTTCTTCTTTTCTTCTATCGTTTTTGTTTCCAGTTTGTTTTTCCCCCGGATTTGTTTCAATGTTTGCAGCAACACACTCAATTTACTTTGATTGGTAACGATTACAATATCCAGCAACCCATCAGTCAGGCTGGCTTTTGGGGCGATGGTAAAATTGTTGCCAAACTGGTTGCTGTTGGCAATACTGATAAAATAAGCATCCGTAGTAAATGTTTTATCCTTTACCGTTAATTCAAACGAAAATGTTTTAGCGGAAAAGAAATTTTTCACCACTTGTCTTACATAAGTTGTCAATCCACGGTTGGGTTGTTGTGCAAAATCATGCGCCACTTTAGCATCAAACCCTAAACCAGCTAACATACAGGCAAACTGATTGTTAATATAAAAGCCATCAATGGCGGCAGGCTTTCCATTGAAAATAATATCTAATGCCTTTGCTGGTTCTTTAGTAATTTTTGCTGTGTAGGCCAACCCGTTTCCCGACCCGCAGGGTATGATGCCAAAGTTTACATTACAATTCATAAGGCTGCTCACTACCTGGCTTACTGTGCCATCACCACCGGCAATAACCACATCAGTTGTTTTATACTCTTTAATAAAAGGATACAAAAAAGAATAATCGCCACTGGCTACCGAAGGAAAAACGTGGAAAGGGATATTTTTTGCAACTGTTTTTTTTTCAATGAACAATTGCAGGTCTTTTTTAGTCCTGGTGCCGGCAATAGGATTGATAATGTAAATAATATGACGCATTGGCTAAGGTAGCTGCAAGGTACATAAATGTACCCTTCTCATGCGGATAGCAATATTGGGATCAAGCGGCGAAATAGTAGTGTAGATTTTTATTAGTTTTTTACCGGCAAATGCTTTCCGTAGTACGGCAAGAGATATTTTAGCATGGGTAGTACTGTCTTTTCTCACTAGTTCATTATCAGATTCATCCACCAATAGAAAATACCGCATCCAGGTATTTTTTTCATCTTCAGCAAAAATGATTTCAAGTTTGCCTGATCTTTTCCATTCTGCGGAGCTTATTTTCTTTATATTTTTTACGGCATTTTCCTGGCGGGTGGAAAGTATTGTTTTATTATTAAGCCTGATTATCCAACTGCCGCTTTGTGCAGCAAGAAACAAGGTTGAAAAAAGTAACCCTGTCAGTAATATAGTTCTTTTCATGTTTGTGATAAATCAATGACTGTACCAAATTAAAAAGTACAAGTTAAAAGGATAAAACGGTCAGATTACAGTTTCTACCACTTTATCAAAGCACTGGCCAAGGTAAAGCCACTCCCAAATGCAGCGAGACAAACCAGGTCGCCATCTTTTATTTTCCCGGCTTCCCATGCTTCGCACAATGCAATTGGTACAGAGGCTGCCGTGGTGTTACCAAATTTTTGAATATTATTATAAACCTGGTCATCGCTTAGTTTCAATTTTTGCTGAACAAACTGTGCAATGCGAAGGTTGGCCTGGTGAGGAATAAGCATATTGATGTCCGTAGTCTGAAGACCATTGGCTGCTAATGCTTCCATTATTACTTCAGGAAATTTTACCACTGCCTTTTTGAAAACAGACTGCCCATCCATAAAAGGAAAGTTCTGCGCCTTGTCAATCATATCATGGCTCATAAACATATCACCAATTTCATTTTCATTGAAGTCAGCTACTTTTTGATTCAACCAATGATTGGCATGAGTGCCGGGATTATACATTGCCAAAATTTCTGCTGCTGTACCATCGCTATGTAAGTGAGTGCTAAGGATACCCTGGTTTTCTTTT
Source organism: Chitinophagaceae bacterium (assembly GCA_026785745.1). Lineage (GTDB taxonomy): Bacteria > Bacteroidota > Bacteroidia > Chitinophagales > Chitinophagaceae > JJ008. Next base: position 7,274 of record JAJAZO010000064.1, read on the forward strand.
TCTGTTGGTTTAAGAACGACAGCCCCAGCACCGTCACCAATAATGACAGAAATATTCCTTCCTCTTGTGGTAAAGTCTAACCCAAAAGAATGTTTCTCTGCACCTACCACTAAGATATTTTTATACATACCGGTTTTAATAAACTGGTCGGCCACACTAAGGGCATACACAAAACCACTGCATTGGTTACGAACATCCAAAGCACCTATTTCTTTCATTTGCATAGCCCGTTGCAACAACACACCGCAGCCGGGAAAATAGTAATCGGGACTTAGCGTAGCAAAAACGATGAAGTCAATATCCTGCGGAGTGATGCCTGCCCTTTCGATAGCAATTTTAGCAGCTTCCACACCCATGGTGGTAGTGGTTTCTTCGGTGCGGTGTGCATAGCGTCGTTCTTTAATACCGGTACGTTCCTGTATCCATTCGTCGCTGGTATCCATGTACTTCAGCAGATCGTTATTAGTAACTACATTGGCGGGTACATACATGCCGATTCCTGCAATCTTTGATTTGTGCATAGCAAGCAATTGAAGAAGGAAGATAAGAAATGTGGGGGAAATGAAACTGTTTCAGTACACAACTGTTTCATTTTGAACAGCAGCAACGCAAACGATGGCTTATTTGCAGGGGAGATCCTACATCGCCAATAGGAAAAAGATGACAACCGAATAAGCAATCCCTCTATTTTTTACGACAAGGCGTTGGTCTTTATTTGCATCAGCAAATGAGAAATGAGTTAAGGCCCTGATCAAAATATTGAAAGACCGTCTAATCAGAATCTGTATCCTTTGAAGCTATGTTAAAACCAATAATCCTTTGAAAGATGTTTAAGCCAACTATCCTTGTGGAAAACTGAACCCTCATTAAATTTTTTTGAAGAACACTATTTCAAGTCCATCCGTTCCGCCCAGCCTGACCCGATAGATATCGGGTTTATCGAAGGGGCGGGACGTTTTTTTTATTGACTTATTCCTTTAAGCTGTAATATTTCTCTTGCAAACTTTTCACACTCCGTCTGCACAGACTGTACATCTTTCGATTTTATAGGTAAACCAAGCACATGATTGCCTGCATTGGGAATACCTACTTGTCGTTTCAAACTATCACCCGTGCTAATTTGAGTAAACATTCTTTTCATGGCAGAAACTTTTACTACATCATCCTGGTGGTCATCATCTTTATAGTAGTAGAACATCTGAATGCACGCCTCGCACAATAACCAAGTGTTCATACAAACCGTTATATAGTTATCTGTTTGACGGATTCTCCTTTTTTCAGCGTCTCTTATTTTATTTATTGAAAGCTCTTTTAATATAAGCATAACAATCATGCAGAACTCACATGATTGTTATGCTTTTGTTTTTTTAAGCAGACTGAGTATCTCTGATCATTTTTATTTTATCATGAGCTTTTCTAAGTTTCGACTTTTGCTCTGTTACCAGTGTTCTTGATTCGCCAAAAAGATCAGCATCTTCCAGCGTAGCATCATAGACTCTTTGTGCAGCATCTTCACCAAACTCGCAGGAGGCCAGAATAGCTTTTCGGCTTTGGCCGGTAATGGCGGCTTTAATATCCATCCATACTCTGTAGATTTTTCCCCTTGCAGTAGTGCCTTCCGCAGGATTTTCACCGGTATTGTAAACAAGTTTTCTTAATTCTGCTGCATAATCCCTGCTGTCATTTGCAAGGTCTGTAAAGAGTGAACGGAGGTCTGCGTCTTCGGTAGCTGTTTCATTA
>JAJAZO010000065.1 GCA_026785745.1 Chitinophagaceae bacterium
ATTCAGGTCAATCTTTTAAAAAAAACTCTCTTTTCAAACTATAAGTAATCAACAAGCGGCCACCTTCATCTGTTCCGTTTTTAACCGGTTTCTCATACTCCCTTATAAATTCCAACTGAACAGGCCCGTTTGCAAGGGCATCAAGATCATCATAAGTAATTACAAGTCTACCATTACTGACAGCATCCACCCGATTTATGCCATTATTTGCAAAAGAAGTATCTGTCATCAGCACCCTGATAAAATCTTTTGCTTCCAGCCCTTCAAATTCAAAAACAAGATCGTTTCGATGGGCAGTATCCGCAACCCGGGTCAATAAAAAAATGGGTTGAAAACTGAAATCTTCCTTGTACTCTTTTTTATTACTATCTGTAAAAACGATACTATGCTTTCCAGCAAATTCTGCAATAGGTTTATGCAGCTCATAAAAAGTGCCAGTCATTTTTGAACTGTCCGCCAGCAACATTTCTCCGTCCAGCATTATTTTTCCGGGATCAGCCATGGAAACCCCATCACCATCCTCTCCCCCGGCCCTATATTGTAATAATACAGTAAGGTTATCATTCCCTTCTGCTGCTGTTATTTGATAATCAAAATACAGGTTATCGGGGTCAGTACTGAACCCGTTTTTTTTATCAGCATTGGTGCAGTTTATCAGTAGTACGGGTATTGAAAACAAAATCGTACAAGAAAAAAGATTGATGGAAAATTGCCTGAACATAGCTGCAATTTAAGCGAAGAGAAAGTAAATATCATCGTCCTGTTTACCGGGCGGCCGCTACTTTAAGGCGATTATACTCAATCACAATATCACTGAAACCTTTGGATGATTTTCTATAGCTGATGTTTTTCATTTCATTGGCAATATCCTCATCACTCAACATATCTACCAATCTTTTTCTGCTATAAATAGAGATCACAGTGTTTGGGGCCTCTATACCATATCTGCTCAGGTAATAGGCAGATTCATAAGAGTTTCCTATAAGTTGATAGACTATGTATAATGATGCATATTTCCCTTCTATTAACCTGTTCATAAAAACCCAGGGCTTATTTTTTTCTGTGTCCTTTCTTTCATCCACAAGTGTTCGCTTTTTTGTATCTAAAAATATAATTTGCTTTGCCTCAAAAAATCCATCGCACAAGAGCCTTTTTCCATGTTTCTTCCTTAAATAACCCTTTATTTCACCGGCATTTATTACCCGCATCGAATCATCTGCAAACACGGCTGCTATTCTTTGATAACCATCCTCGTACTTGTTTCGAGGTTTTAGGCCAACTTCATTAGAACTACCCGGTAATTTACAGGCAATCGTATCATTCTCCCAGGTTATAATATAGTCTTGCCCTTTGGCACCCTGCCCAAAAGCAATACAGATCACAAAAAACAACAAAGAGTATTTTTTCATAATTATCCTTTCAAAAGGTTAGTATTCAGATACTATAGCTGCAACCTCAATTACATTATCTTTGCCACCCCCGAAGAGGGGGAAAACTCTGTCAAATTGGCCTGAAATTATATGTAGCACCTTTTTTGACAAGATAAAAATCCATTAAATAAATTAACAGGAGAATACCCACTAACACTCATTTTATGCTTGGTTTTATTTCAAAAATTTTTGGCGGCAGCAAATCGGAGAAAGACGTAAAAAAGATTGAGCCGTATGTAGGCAAAATCAACCAGTTTTTTACCGCTTACCAATCTTTGAGTAATGATGAACTGCGTGGCAAAACACAGGAGTTCCGTCAGCGCATCAAAGAACATCTTTCAGAAATTGATGCAGAGATGACTGCTAAAAATGCAGCCGCTGAAGAACTTCCTTTTAATGACCTGATGGGTAAGGATGGCATTTACCAGGAAGTGGATAAATTGAAAAAAGAAAGGGATAAAAAAATTGAAGAGGTATTGCAGGAAATTCTTCCCGAAGCTTTTGCGGTGGTAAAGGAAACAGCCCGGCGTTTTAAAGAAAGCACAGCAATCATTTCAACTGCTACACAGCTTGACAGGGATTTAAGTGTAAAGAAAAATTATATCGCCATTGATGGTGAGCAATCAATATTTAAAAACACCTGGATAGCCGGTGGCGGTGAAGTAACCTGGAACATGGTACACTATGATGTGCAGTTGATTGGTGGTGCTGTATTGCATTCGGGGAGAATTGCTGAAATGGCAACGGGTGAAGGTAAAACACTGGTGTCCACTTTACCTGCTTATCTGAATGCATTACCCGGCGAAGGTGTGCATATTGTAACCGTGAATGATTACCTGGCCCGTCGTGACCAGGAATGGAACGGAACTATTTTTGAATGGCTCGGCATTACGGTTGATTGTATTGATAAACATCAACCCAACACCGAAGAAAGAAGAAAAGCTTATCTCGCCGATATTACGTATGGTACCAATAATGAATTTGGTTTCGATTATCTCCGTGATAATATGGTGCATACACCCGATGAAATGGTGCAACGCAAACATCACTTTGCAATGGTGGATGAAGTGGACTCCGTATTGATTGATGATGCAAGAACACCATTAATCATTTCCGGCCCGGTGCCAAAAGGTGATGATCAGCAATACCATATACTGAAACCAAGGATACAGAACCTTGTTCAGGAGCAGGAACGTATCGTCAGAAATTGTTTGAACGAAGCAAAAAAACGTTTTGCCGAAGGTGATGATGATGCAAAAGGTGGTGGCCTGCATTTATTCAGGGCACACCGTGGATTGCCAAAGTATGGCCCTGTAATTAAATACCTGAGTGAATCGGGCATAAAAGTAAAAATGCAAAAGGCAGAAAATTATTATCTGCAGGATCAGCAGCGGCACATGCACATTGTAGATGAAGAATTGCTTTTCCAGATTGATGAAAAGAATAACTCTGTTGACCTGACTGAAAAAGGTCTAAACATGATTACCCGTTCTGGTGAAGACACTGAATTTTTTGTGCTGCCGGATATTGGTATAAAACTGGCCGAAGTGGAAAAAAGTACTGCCGTTGCCGATGATAAACTGCACCAGAAAGAAGCGATACTGAACGAATATGCACAGAAGGCTGACCGCATCCATACCGTACAACAATTATTGAAAGCCTACACCATGTTTGATAAAGATGTGGAGTATGTAATAATAGATGGGGCTATTAAAATTGTGGATGAACAAACAGGCCGTATTATGGAAGGCCGTCGTTACTCCGATGGTTTGCATCAGGCATTGGAAGCAAAAGAAAATGTAAAGATTGAAGCGGCTACACAAACCTACGCCACCATTACACTGCAGAATTATTTCCGTATGTATCACAAACTTTGTGGTATGACGGGTACTGCGGAAACTGAAGCCGCAGAGTTGTGGAGCATTTATAAATTAGATGTGGTAAATGTGCCTACCAATATTGCTATGATTCGTATGGATAAGCAGGATTTGGTGTACAAGACCAAAAGAGAAAAATACAAAGCCGTTATTGATGAAATAGAGATACTGCGTAATGCAGGGCGGCCATGTCTTGTTGGTACTACGTCAGTTGAAGTAAGTGAATTACTCGGCAGAAT
>JAJAZO010000066.1 GCA_026785745.1 Chitinophagaceae bacterium
ACCTTGGTCTGTTTCACATAATACGAGGAGGAGTTTACCCAATCAGAAGACAACAAATGTAGTGCCTAAGTTTTTAATCCACAATTAAATATGTCTAACTCATCTCAAACCAAGGCTGAAGAAAAACCCAAAGAGGCTAGCGAAATTGGACTTGAACAATACGAAGTTCGATTCAAAAAACATAAACGATCGGATTTGGGTCTGTTTCCGTCTTCTTTGTTGCCAGAGTTGGAAGTATGATTCAGATTGTATCATGAAAAGCATTAAAAAAAGATTTCTCCAAGAATCACCTCTTATTAAAGTTATATGATAGTGTCATCGCACCAGAAAGGCTGGAAAATCATTACCCAACGTTCGCATGGTTTGCTGGCTGCGATGATTGCACATCAATACGACATTGATTTGCCTGATGAAATAATGATCCCTGCACTCATTGCCATTGCAGAACATGACGATGGAGTACATGAAACGCTGGCCAGCCAAAACCTTACGGATGCTGATGCGCCAAGAAACTTTACAGTTGATGATGGCAATAGTAAAACGGATATAACCCCAATGCTCAGCCTGATGGAAATAGCGAGCTCCAAAAGCCAGCTGAATGGTTTGCTGGCATCTCTGCATGTAAAATTTTTGTACGATGGCGATAAACGAAAAACAGACCAAAGGCTTGATAATTTTTTAAAGGATCAGGAAGAATATCGAACAAGTGTTCTGAAAAATTTGAATATCAGTAAAAAATATGCCAATCATTTATACAGGCTTTTAGAATGGAGTGATGCATTTTCACTGTTAATTTGTCTGGATAAAATTCAGGCCAAAGAAAGAAAAATGGAAATTTCTCAAAGTCCAGATGGAGATATGAACACCGTTCATTATAAAATAAATAAAGATATCTGCGTAGAACCCTGGCCATTTAAGAGTATTTCTTTTGAGGTGTTTTATGAATTTAAAATTTTAGATCAGTTACAATTTAAATCTATACAGATTTTTAATGAGGTTTACAAAGATGCTAAAATACAAAGGGAGGTAATTACCTTTTCTCAATAAGCAGTGATGAAAATATAAACATGTAAGTAATTTGCTAACCAAATTTCAAAACTCATTTAAAAAATAAATTAGTATGAAAAAAATAGCAATATTATACGCATTTTCCGGAGCAATTATACTTGCCGGCTGCGATAAAAAACTGGATTTAAGAAACCCTCAGACTATTGATGCAGCGGGTGCATTTTCTTCAGATGCCAAAGTAAAGAAAGTAGTATTAGGTAATTATGCCTCATTGGGTGGTAGCTCTATGTTTGGTGGAGATGTATTATGGATGAGCGAACTAATGGCAAGTGCCGGCGAGCTTAACTGGGTAGGAACTTTTCCTGACCCTCGTCAGATTTGGAGTAAGAACATCCTGGTAGCCAACAGTAATGTTGCGGCCACCTATTCACAGGCATATAGAATAATTTATAATTCAAATAATATCCTGGCAAATATGGGGGTGGTGCTCCCTGCTGATCAGCCAAAAGTAAGTGGTGAAGCACTCTTTCAAAGAGCATTGTCTTATTTTGAATTAATAAAGTACTATGGCGAAAAACCATTTTTCGCTGGTGGCGCAACTACATTAAAAGGAGTACCTCTTATAACAGCCCCCGGACCTGCTGCACCTGATGATGTTTTTTATCAAATGCCCAGAGCTACGGTAGATGCTGTTTACCAACAAATAATAGCCGACCTTATTGCTGCCGAAGCTGGTCTGCCAAACACTAATACTGTTTATGCAAACAAAGCATCTGCAGCACTTGCATTGGCAAGAGTATATTTACAGCAGGATAAATTTGCAGAAGCAAGAGATGCCGCTAACAGATGTATTACAATTGCCACGGCCAATGGGTTTTCATTGGTAAGTACTTATGCAGGCGCATTTAATAATGCCACCAACACAACAGAAGATCTGTTTGCCATACAGGTAACAAACCAGGCAGGTACGAATTCCTGTTTTACGTATTTCAGTACGGGCCCTAATGGAGCAAGGGATGGCGATATAGAGGTGACAACTACTCATTATAATAAATATAATGCGTTGGATGCACGCCGTGCATTATTCTTCTTTGAGGCAGGTGCCTGGCGTTGTGGTAAATGGAAGACGATTTATAGAAACGTAAAAGTAATGCGATTGGCTGAAGCTTATTTAACCCGTGCAGAGTGTAATCAGCGCTTAACTACTACTGTTGGCGCTACGCCAGATGCTGATGTAAGTCGTACAAGAGTAAGAGCAGGATTAACTGCACTTGTTGGTGCTACATTACAGCAGATTCTTGATGAAAGAGAATTGGAACTTGCTTTTGAAGGGCAGGGTCTTTGGGATGCAAAAAGATTAAGACAAACCGTAGATGGTAAAACATGGAATGATGATAAGATGACATTTCCTATTCCATTAAGAGAAAGGAATGTAAATCCTAATCTTGCTCAGAATCCAGGGTACTAAGTAGACTTATTAAGAATATTTACAAGAGGCTGTCTCGAAAAGGCAGCCTCTTTCTTTTTGAACAAATTCATGATTTCTATATTTTTTTTTAGCCGAACATTTGCTTAAAGAAAAAAGTAGTTGATTTCTATCAACTTATTTTTATTTGCAGCATTTTGCGGCATATTATTATTTCGTTAAGCTTAGGTTAACATATATTTATTTATTGTTGAACAAAACTAATAATATGAGAAAATTTAAACTGCTTTTATTGAGCGGCTTGCTTCTTACCGCACAACTACTAATTGCACAAACAAGAGAAGTAACCGGAAAAGTTACCGATGCCAACGGAACACCGTTAAATGGTGCTTCAATTCGGGTAAAAAGTACTAAAGGTGGCACCAGTGCTGCACCCGATGGAACTTTTAAAATTAATGCAGCAGCAAATGCTACGTTGATTATTAGTGCTATTGGTTACGAAGACAAAGATTTAAATATTGGTACGCAAACCAATGTTGCAATCTCACTTGTTTTAGATACAAAAGCTTTAAGTGAGGTTGTTGTAACTGGTACAGGTTCTGCAACCAGCAGAAAGAAATTAGGAATTTCCGTTGAGTCAATTACGGCGGACAAATTACCTCCTGCACCAACGGCCTCAATTGATCAGGCATTAGTTGGTAAAATTGCTGGAGCACAAATCAGCAGTACTAATGGTTCACCAGGCAGACCTGTAAATATTTTATTAAGGGGTATCAATACTATCAACAGAGGTACATCTCCAATGATTTTATTAGACGGTCTTGAAGTAAGGGCTACCGACCTGAATTCTCTTGACCTGAGTGGGATAGAAAGAATTGAAGTAGTACAAGGTGCTGCTTCTGCTACAATCTATGGCGCACAGGGTGCTAATGGGGTTATTCAGATGTTCTCTAAAAAAGGAAAAGCCGGAAAAGTAAGAATTGATTTCTCAACAAATGTATCCAGCAATAGTATGCTCAATCTTGGAGATGTGCATAAAGCAAGATTGCATCCCTTTGCAGTAAATGCTAATGGAGAGGTAATAGGTTCTTCTGGTAACCTGATTGTTCTTGACCCCTTAATCAGTGTTTTCAGAGAAAACGTACAGGTAAACTTAATAAATCCTACTACCACCACAAGCATGCCGTATGATAAAAATTTACAATACTACGACCATTATAAAATGTTTTTTCAGACTGCTTACACTACAAATAATTCAATTTCAATCTCTGGTGCTAAAGATAAAATGGATTTTAGTTTTGCCGTTTCTGATAACAGGCAAACCAGTACATTCAAGGATAATGGAAAATTTTCCCGTACTAACCTGCTTACTAATTTTGGTGTGGAGCTGGCTAAGAATTTGAAATTCCGAAGTATTACACAATTGGTTTACACTAAGAACTCTTTAAATGATGGTACGGGCCGTGGTATCTTGTTTGCATTGAATAATTCAAGACCATTTGCTGATTATAACTATAGAATGCCTGATGGCAATTATGGTTACTATTTTGGAGATGCAACAGGGGTAAACGGATATAATCCTAATTACAGAAATCAATATTCAAGCAATCTTGACAATAAAATAGATATTGTTCAGAACTTCAACCTGAATTATAAACCAACAAAGTTTTTAGAACTGGATGCCAAGTATGGTATGAACTATCAAACCCAGGACGTTACTTATGATGTAAAACCACAGGATGATAATGCCAGTGCAAAATTCTGGGGTACAAGATGGTGGACGGGTAATTATGCCCCAACGCCTTCAGTAGGTACTTCAGGTTCTATCGATAATTTCAGGTACAGAACCGTTTTCCAGAATTTTATCACATCGCCTACTCTAGATTTTGATTTTGAAGACGACTTTAAAATTAGGCTTCCAATAAAATCAACTACACTTCTTGCTTTTGACTATAGAAAAAATCTATTCAAGCAATATATAACATGGGGAGCAGATGCGCCTTTCTATACACCATATACAGCCAGCCAGATGGTTACCTACCGTATCCAATCTGACTATACAGAGCCATTTGTTACTTATGGCTATCTGGCTAATCAAAAATTTGATTATGGTGATTATGGTGGAATCTCGGGTGGGGTAAGGAGCGACTTTTCTTCTGCCTTTGGTGGCGGTTCCAAACCTTTTACATTTCCAAGAGGAGATGCCTATTTGAGACTTTCTTCTTTTGATTTTTGGAAAAATGGAAAAGTGGGTTCCAGTATTAATGAGTTTAAATTAAGAGCAGCGTATGGAAAGGCAGGTATTCAACCAAGACCATTTGACCGTTACCCATTATTGAATACTGTAAATCTTGGCTCTAATGTTGGATTTACTTTTCCAACTAATAATCCTAACCCCAATCTTGATGTTGAGGTTTCTAAAGAAATTGAAGTGGGTTTGGATATGAGTATAAAAGGATTGAAAGGAAACTGGCTTAGTAGCATTAATTTTTCTGCTACCTATTGGGACAGAAGCACAGCTAATGCCATCTATAGTGTTGATGCTGCCCCAAGCTCTGGTACGGGCACAATCAGAGATAATGCCTTTGGACTGGCTTCAAGTGGGCTACAGGCTTCATTAAATGTTACAGTTTTAAAAAATAAAGATTTTAACTGGAATCTTACTACCAATTTCAGTAAGCAAACTTCTAAAATAACTTCTGTAAAAGGAGGTACTGAGATTGTTGTTATTTCTAATGCAGGCAGCAGTAACTATGTATTAAAAGCCGGCGAAAAAATTGGCCAGCTTTATGGCAATTTGTTGTTATCAAGTGTTGAACAGTTAGCCCCTAACGGCAACCCTTACATAGCAAAAGCGTTACAAGTTAATTATACGTTAGCCAGCAACGGATGGGTGGTAGATAAGCTGACTAAGCAGCCTTTTGTAACACCGAACAAAGTAAGTTTTGGTGATCCTAATCCAAAGTTTAATATGTCATTTATTAATGACATCACTTTTAAGAATAATTTAAGCATCAATATGCAGTGGGATTGGGTACAGGGCAACCACCTATATAATCAAACAAGACAGTGGATGTACAGAGATGGTATTCATGGCGATTATGCCAAACCTCTAACTATTGATGGCCAGACAGGTGCTTATACAGCTTTTTACAGAGGTGTGTATGCCCAGGTGCAGGCAAATGGAACAAGGAACTATTTTTATGAAGATGCTTCTTTTCTCAGGCTTCGAAATCTTTCTCTTGCGTATGATTTTACAAAACTGATTAATATGCCAGTTTTTCAAAGACTGCAGTTGGTGTTAATGGGGCGTAACCTTGTTACATTCACAAAATATTCAGGATTTGACCCTGAAGTTAGTTCAGGAACGGCTAATTCATCCTTCGACAGAGGGGTGGATCATAACACTGTTCCAAATCTTAAAACGTTCCAGATTGGACTCAATCTTGGTTTTTAACATTAAAACAAACAGACAATGAAAAAAATATATTTCATATTTACAGCAGCCGTACTATTAAGCACTGTTACATCCTGCAAAAAGCAGTTAGAAATAAAAAACCCCAATCAACCTGTACCAGAAAGTGCAACTACCGAAGCAGGTATTATTGCATTATCTCAGGGGGGTGTTTACAGAAATGGTTTCAGAGATCTTAAATATTCTGATGGAGTGTATGGTTTCTTTTGGTCTGGTGCTATGGGTTTTCATGAAATGATGGGTGATGCTATACAAGTAGAAGCTGCCAATGCTTTCATTAACCAGATCGGCTGTCCAGATAAAATTACATTGGATAACGGTACTGTTGTATTAAATCCCAATTCGCCTAATAAGCAGATTGCGATGATTAGATCAATCAATACAAATAGCAACCAGGGGCAAAACACACTCTATTATGAGTGGGCTTATATGTATTCAATGATTAATACCTGTAATAATATTTTAAGTTCTGTTGATAAAGTTAGCTTTCCTACTGATGCAGCAACTAAAAAAGCAACTATAAAAGCCTGGGCTTATTGGTGGAAAGGCTTTGCTTATTCCCATATTGGCTCTATCTATTATGCCGGGATTATTAACGATGTAGCCGGTGCTACTAATGGTAATTACGTAACCAAGGAATCTATTATTACAGAATCAAATAAACAGCTTGATCTCTGTGCCACTACTTTGAATGCCGCTACTGTAACATTGGCGTATAATGACATTCTTGGAAAGCTAATTCCAAGCTTTTGCCAGGTAGGAAAAGGTGGAATTTTAACGACCGATATGTGGAAGCGAAATATCAATACTTTGAAAGCAAGAAATATTCTAGTAAATACACCTGTGGCTACTATGTCCCCGACTCAATGGGCTTCAATCCTTACACTGACTAATGATGGTGTTCTTTCTACTGATAAAGTTTTTACCGGCAGATCAAATACTGCTGGTGATTTTCTATCCCCTACAACAGGTACAGTAGGTTCTAGAGTACAAAACGCATTGGCAGGTGGCAATACTTATAAACTAAGCGAACGCCTGGTACAGGAGTTCAAAGCTGGCGACAGACGGTTTACAAATAATATTGCACAAACTGTAACCTGGATAGGTAATGGCGACAGAGGGCATATATTCAATACCCGTTACCGTTTAATTAACAAAGGAACAGGACTGGCTGGTGTAAAAGTATACACAAATACAGATGCAGGTGCAGAAGAACTCTTTTTGGCAAGTAGCTACGAAGAAAATGAATTGATGAAAGCAGAAGCGTTGATTAATACTAATAGCATCAATCCTGGATTAGCATGGGTAGATGCAGTACGTACTTCTCAAGGCGCAAATTTGGCCGCTGTAAGCGGCACAGGCTTAACGCTTACCCAGGCCAAAGAAGAATTAAGAAGAGAAAGAAGGTGTGCTTTACCATTTATAGGCTTGTCATTTTATGATGCCCGCCGGTTAAAGATTATTGATCCTGTTGCTCAGGGTGGTGGCAGATACGGCGCTGTTGTTGTTACAGGCGCAGGTGCTGTAAATACCAATGTTACAATTGAGTATAATTTTCTTGATTACTGGGATGTTCCTGATAATGAACTAGTGTATAACCCGCCAGCCGCTGGTAGTACTCCGGTTAAAAATCCAAAGCAATAAAAAATTTTTGTATCGTTAAATAAAAACCTCCCGTTTCATGCGGGAGGTTTTTTTATAATTTAATTTCCTCATCATGCTGGTCAAAAAACTTGTACTCCGTGAGGTGATAGTTGCTGTTTTCTTCCAATCTTGTTTTTTGGCTGAACTTCTTTCTCCATTTCGCCATCCTGGTATTCCATGGCCAGCCCTTGGTGAGGTAGGCATACATAATAGGATTAACAACTAATTTCAGGTTACCATTTTTGTGTGTAATAAGATAACTCAGGTTCTTTTCTATTTCATCTTCTAATAACAGAGTAGAAGTAATTTTACCGGTTCCATTGCAGCTGGGGCAAACTTCCTGTGTATTAATATTCATCTCCGGCTTCATACGCTGCCGGGTAATTTGCATAATACCGAATTTGGAAATGGGAAGTACCGCATGTTTAGCCCGGTCAGGACTCATAAACTCTTCCATTCTTTCCACCAGCTTCCGTTTGTTATCAGGAAGTTTCATATCAATAAAATCAACTACAATAATACCACCTAAATCTCTCAGGCGAAGCTGTCGGGCTATTTCCTCCGCCGCCTCTAAGTTTGTTTCCAGGGCATTTTGCTCCTGGTTATTGCTTACACTTTTGTAGCCGCTGTTTACATCAATAACATGAAGGGCTTCGGTGTGTTCAATAATAAGATAGGCCCCACTATCCATATTCACTGTTTTACCAAAGGAGGATTTTACCTGCTTGGTAATGCCGAATGAATCGAAAATGGTAGCCCCGTTATTATAAAAAGAAACGATGTCCGCTTTTTCAGGAGCAATCCGCTGAATGTAATTTTTTGTATCAGTAAATATGTCCCGGTCATTTACAACAATCTTATTGAAATCTTCATTCAATAAGTCACGCAGCATGCTGGTGGTCTTTGTTTGTTCACTTAGTATTTTGGCGGGAGCCACCGCACCTTTCAAATTTTTCTGAATACTCTCCCACATAGCTATCAGGGAAGAGAGATCTTCATGCAGTTCAGCTGTATTTTTTCCTTCGGCAGCCGTACGAACGATAACACCAAAGTTTTTTGACTTGATAGCTTCTACTATCTTCTGCAATCTTTTTCTTTCTTCAGAAGAATGAATTTTTCTTGATACGGCTACTATATCATTGAATGGAGTAAGTACTACAAAACGACCGGGTAATGATAATTCGCAACTAAGCCTTGGCCCTTTTGCCGCAATAGGTTCTTTCAGAATTTGAACCAGAATATGCGGCTTGCCACCCAGCACCTCATTTATCTTTCCTGTCTTAACGATTTCCCCTTCAATGGTGAATTTGCCAAAATCAAGCCCGGTGTCGCTTTTATCCTGCATACACATGGTAGTGAATTTCAGCAGGGATTTGGCATAGGGACTCAGGTCGGTATAGTGAAGAAAAGCATCCTTCTCAAACCCAACATCTACAAAAGCAGCATTGAGTCCGGGTATCAGTTTTTTTACTTTACCCAGATACAAGTCACCAACGGCAAAACGGGCATCGCTTTTTTCGCTATGCAATTCTACCAGCTTCTTGTCTTCCAGCAGAGCAATTTCAACACCCTGCGGGGCTGCATTAATAATAAGTTCTTTGTTCATTAGACCTTACATAATATCAAGACACCTTACTGCTGTCCCGCCCTTCGACAATGCTCAGGATTACCGGGACTGGCTGACAAAAATCCGTACCAAATGCGAAGACATGATTGGAGTACTGAGAGCAAATTGGGGGTGTGCAAACTAATACGGCAAACAACCATCGGACTGTGAAAAGAGTCTGGAGTCAAAGTACTGAGTCGGGAGTTAGGAGCCATTGTTATTACAGCAACTGACTACCGACTCCTGACTCAAGACTACAGACTATTTATTTCTCTTCTTATGACGGTTCTTTCTCAGTCTTTTCTTACGCTTGTGCGTCGCAATTTTATGACGCTTCCTTTTTTTACCACAAGGCATACTCAAATAATTTTTAAATCTTGGTTATAAATAATTTTCATGTGCAGAGTCCATCAGTCCTCTGTCTATTTCTTCAACTCTTCAATTCTCTTTTCAATGGCTGTTTTCAGTTCGGTCTCTTTAGCAAACTGAAGGCTTTTCTGGTACCAGCTTATTGCTTTCTTCTTATCATTCATCCGCTCATATACTTCTGCCAGCAACAAAATGGCATCTATTTCATCCGGTTTTATCCGGTTTACCGTTTCTAAACGGCTGATAGCTTTATCGTATTGCCCGGATAGCAACGATCCTCTTACCAGCATCATCTGTGCATAAAGGTTCGTACTATCTTTTTCAACTACTTCCCTGATCTTCAATATACCTTCCATTGGAGCGGCGGAAATATTACCAAACAGGTAGCAGGCACCCAAGCCTACTTTAGCTGAATCATTATCCGGGTTAATCTTCAAAGACCTTTCAAACAAATCTTTGGCCTGCATTGCCTTCCATTGTCTGCGTTGCTCTACATCATCATTTTGCAGGTTATCCAAAAACAGTTGGGCGGCGAAGGTGAGGTTTTTTTCTGAATTTTCCAATCTGGCTGCTTCGCCATTATACCAGGCGTAAGGCTCAAAGACATGGGCTGAGTCGGCCCAAAACCGGGCTAACTGGTGGTATACATGCAGTTGCTGGTCTTTTACATCACCTCTTGAGATAGAGTTTTCAAGAGTGCTTAACCTGACAATTTGTTCAATACTTAGTTGTTTTTTGGCCAAATTCAATATTGTGTCAATAGTAATTGCGGGTTGAGCAGCCCCATGATCATGTCCATCATTGGGGCCATGCTCTGTTGCCGCTATTGCCTTTTTCTTAGGAATAGTTCTGCCAAAAATAAAAACACCTGCGGTTAGCAATACAGCAATACCAATTATGATCCATTGAGGTTTCTTCACGGTCAAAAATTTGAGGAGGCAAAGTTACCCCAATGACCTGTATTAAAATGTAGAAAGGAAGGGTTTATTAAGAATCTTCACCCGGACCTGCGTCAGGTTTAATCTCTTTCAGCTTTTTCACTTCTGCCACAAATTCTTTGGCAGGCTTGAAAGCAGGTATATAATGTTCCGGAATATGTACTGCAATATTCTTTTTGATGTTGCGGCCAATTTTGGCAGCTCTTTTTTTGGTGATGAAACTGCCAAAGCCCCGGATATAGATGTTTTCGCCAGCGGCGAGGGTGTCCTTTACCTCTTTAAACATAGTTTCAAGCGTAACAAGCACATCTACTTTGGGTATGCCTGTTTTTTCAGAAATCTGATTTACCAGGTCGGCTTTTCTCATTGTTGCAGATTTTTAGTGGTTATCCGAACACCAATTTATGACAAAATAATATGATAGTCAACTAAATAGGCATAATTTTTTTCAGCGCTATTTACACCTGTCAAAATAAAATGACGGATATTTATCTGTTCAAACCAACCTCATAGTCCTATTTTTCATGAATAAAACAGGTGAGCAACTAAAATAATATTTTCCCTCGCTGCTATTAAAGTGGAATAAGGAGAAAAACAACCGGCAAATGCCCTGGAAAGGAGAAAAAGACCCTTACAAGATCTGGCTCAGCGAAATCATCCTCCAGCAAACAAGGGTGGAACAGGGGTTAAATTATTATAACAACTTCATTAAAACATTTCCGGATATACACAAACTGTCAAAGGCACCCGATGAAAAGGTTTTCAAACTCTGGGAAGGCCTTGGCTATTATACAAGATGCAGAAACCTGATTGCCACTGCCCGGTATATTTCAAAAGAACTGAAAGGAAAATTTCCGTCTGCTTACGAAGACATTAAAGCATTGAAAGGCATTGGCCCTTACACCGCTGCTGCTATTTCTTCGTTTGCATTCAATCTGCCTCATGCTGTAGTGGATGGAAATGTATTTCGGGTATTAGCAAGAATATTTGGAATAGATAAACCTGTTGATTCAACCGAGGGAAAAAAATTATTTACCCTTTTAGCCGAAGAGTTATTAGATAGAAAACAACCAGGTTTGTATAATCAGGCTATTATGGATTTTGGAGCTGTAGTTTGCAAACCGGCAGCACCTCTTTGTTCAACCTGTGTTTTCAAAAAGCATTGTGTTGCTTTTCTTCAAAATAAGATAAATGAGCTGCCCGTAAAAGAAAAGAAAATCTCTATCAGAAAAAGATGGTTTTATTATTTGGTGTTGGAATACAAAAATGAAATAGCCAACCGGCAGCGGACTGAAAAAGACATTTGGCAAGACCTGTATGAATTTCCATTGGTAGAATCTGCCGGGGAAATGGATAAAGAAAAAATATTGCAGGAGGCAGAAAAGAAGAAATGGCTCACAAAAAAAAAATACAACCTGCTTACAGTATCTCCGTTATTTAAACAACAGCTTTCGCAACAGTTAATAGCCGGGCAATTTATAAAAGTAAAGCTAAACCAAAAACCTGCCGTTGATAAGGAGTGGTTATGGCTGACGAAAAACAAAGCTGGTAATTATGCTTTCCCACAGTTCATCAACCAATATCTTAGGGCAAAGACGGGTCAGCAAAGTTTATTCTAATGTTAAATAACCCTGGATGAGCCGGGGTTATTGGTGGTTTCCTCTTAAAAATATTTTAACTTTAAGGAGCATTAATCAGATGTAGTAGAAGATTTTCCAAACTTAAAGAATAAATATATGAGAGGCGTAAACCGGGTAATGCTGATTGGCAACCTGGGTAAAGACCCGGATGTACAGCACCTGGATGGAAATATTGCTGTAGCAAAATTCCCGCTGGCAACTACGGAAACTTTTAAGGACCGTACAGGTAAATTAGTGTCGCAAACAGAGTGGCACACGGTAGTACTTTGGAGAGGGTTGGCGGAATTGGCGCAGAAATATTTACATAAAAGCAGCTTAGTGTACATCGAAGGCCGTATGAGAACCCGTAGTTGGGTTGACAAAGATGGCCATCGGAAATTTGCTACAGAAGTGGTGGGTGACAACCTCATTATGCTGGATAAAAGGATGGATGCCGGCAGCTCTCACAGCGAAAGCGGCAGCTTAGAAGGGATTGGCAGTGGCGATATGCCAACGGACGATCCATCAGAAACGCTGCCTTTTTAGGCATAAAAAGTAAATACAATAACTTTGTTTAGAAAGTTGCTGTTATTTGCAACACATTCTGCCGGTAAGAAAGAACACAACCTCCAAAGCAAGAAAAAATAATTGTGCACTTAGCCGATGGATGGAATTTCTATTTGTGCAAACAACGAAACCAATAATTGATAAACAAAACCCATTGCTTTGGAAACCCATTCGATACTTATTTCTATTACTGACTATTTCTCTCATGTTTTCCTGTCAGTAAATATACAGGGCACTACTTTTTTAGCCATTACTTTAATTGTCTTGTTGCTGCTTACTTTCACCATCTCTGGTGCAGAAGTAGCGTTGTTTTCACTTAATAAAAAAGATGTGAATATGCTGAAAACAAAACAGCATGTTGCAGCAAAGCGGATTATAAACCTGCTGGCAGAACCGAAAGAAGTATATGCATCGCTGCTGATTGCAGGCACCCTTGTAAATATCTGTATCATTGTTTTATCCAACTATTTAATCAACCAGTTTATTTCCTTTGGCAAAATAGGTGCAATACCTGAAGTGCTTTTAAAAGTTATTGCTATTGCCTTTATACTAATATTTGCCGGCAAAATATTTCCAAAGGTATGGGCGGCGCAAAACAACCTCCGGTTTGCATACGGTTCTTCTTTTATAGTAGAGGCTCTTCATTTATTATTAAGAAGAATCAGTAAATGGATAGTAAAACTGGCCGACGGAATAGGCAAAGGTGCTGGTGCAGATAAAACTGAAGCCATGAGTATGCAGGAACTGGACGAGGCCATTGACATTAAAACCGATGATGAAGCTTCGCAGGAAGAGAAAAACATCATGAAGGGGATAGTGAAGTTTGGCAATATATCCGTAAAACAAATTATGCGGAGCCGCCTCGATGTAAGTGGGATTGAATATAAATCATCCTTTGGCGATGTAGTAAAACGGGTAGAAGAGCTTCACTATTCAAGATTGCCGGTGTATAAAGAAAGCCTCGATGAAATAGCAGGTATCATTAACACCAAGGATTTAATTCCCTATCTGAATGAAGAAGAAAACTTTGACTGGCATCCGCTGATGCGGCAGCCCTATTTTGTACCCGAACCAAAACTGATTGAAGACCTGTTAAAAGATTTTCAACAAAAGCATATTCACTTTGCCGTGGTGGTGGATGAGTTTGGCGGCACCAGTGGTATAGTAACTATGGAAGACATCCTGGAAGAAGTAATTGGTGAAATCAAAGACGAATTTGATGAGGAAGAAAACAACAATTATAAAGTAGATGACAATAACTATATTTTTGAAGGTAAAATAATGATTCATGATATGTGCCGTATCATGAAGATACCGATGGATACTTTTGATAAGGTAAGAGGAGAAAGTGAATCGCTGGCAGGGTTAATACTGGAAGTAGCTGGTGAGTTCCCCACCATAGATTGGGTAATTCCTTGCGGCGATTTTGAATTTGGTATTATACAGACAGATAATAACAGAATTCAACTGGCAAAAGTGACAATAAAACCTAAACCCGAATAATTTTTCCCTATGAATAAAATAGCTGGATTTGTCTCCTTATTGATGGCGGGTTATTTGGTCCTGATTTCCTGCAACAGTAATTATTCTGCCGGCAAGAAAAAGGGATATTTTCATATAGAACTTCCTGAAAAAAAATACCAGCCATTTGACCAGCCCGCCTATCCTTACACTTTTGAGTATCCGGTATATGCCAACGTAAGTAAGGATTCCACTTTTTTTGATGACAAAGCAGGTGACTGGTGGGTGAATATTGATTTGCCGCAGTTTGCCGCAAGAATTTACATCAGTTATAAAACTATCGGATTACAGAATAAATTCGATTCGCTGGTAAGAGATGGTTTTAAAATGGCTTATAAGCAACATGTGGATGTATCAACAGGCATTAATGACAGTTTGATGCAGACCCCCAATGG